>JBMFPJ010000127.1:0-6012 GCA_049969175.1 Anaerolineae bacterium
CTCGCGCGGAGGGTGTTGGAGGCCAAATCCAACTGGTTACAGGTAATATGAAACGTTTGGTTACTTACTCCCATCTCATCGAATACGAGGTACTCAACACACCCCATCTCTTCGACCCGCAAAACCCGGCCTTGCTTTCTGCGGGCAGGATCGAAAACGCCCGCAGATTTATTGTTGTAGATAGTAATGTGGAAAAATATTGGGCAGCAGCACTACGGAATTACTTCGCCTATCACGACATCGAAACCAAAATCATCACTTTCCCCGGCGGCGAAGAGAACAAAACCATCGAATTTTATCTTTCGATGGTGCGTGAGCTGGACGCTTTCCCTATCCATCGCCGCGATGAACCCATCATCGCCATCGGCGGCGGAGTACTGACGGATGTAGTGGGCTTTGTGGCCAGTAGCTATCGGCGCGGCGTACCTTATCTCAAAGTCCCCACAACCCTGATGGGCTATGTGGACGCTTCCATCGGCATCAAAACCGGAATCAACTATAACGGCAACAAAAACCGCCTGGGAGCTTTTCACGCTCCACAAAAAGTTTTGCTCGATAAAGCCTTTCTGACCACCTTGCCGCGTCGTCATGTGTTGAACGGCGTTTGCGAGATCATCAAGCTGGCAATCATCAGCGACACGGAATTATTCCGCTTGCTGGAGATGTACGGGCCCCAAAGTGTAGATGCCCACTTCCAAAACAAAGAGGGCGACCTGATTCTGGATCGCGCCATCGAGGGGATGTTGAACGAACTACAACCCAACCTTTTTGAGGAAGAACTGGCGCGACGGGTGGATTTTGGACACACCTTCAGCTATGGCCTGGAAACCCGCCACGAAACACAGCTCTACCACGGCGAAGCGGTCCTGCTCGATATTCTGGTCTCAACCCTCATCGCCGAGCGGCGCGGCCTGATCAGCGAGACAGATACCGCTCGGATTTTCCAGCTGGTCGCTGAGTTGGGCATCTCCCTTGATGTCAGCGTGCTAGACCCGCGCCTGCTCTGGCTTTCGCTGGAGGAACGCACCTATCACCGCAACGGCCTGCAACGCACCCCCATGCCGCGCGGAATCGGCGAATGCGTCTTCCTGAACGATATTTGCCCCGAAGAAATTGAATTGGCTGTGCAAAATATTGAAGATTGGATGAGTGTCAAAAATGTCAGCATTTAACAATAACGTCGATCACGACGAAATCAACAAGTTTGATAAAGTATCCCAAATCTGGTGGGATCCGCAGGGAGAAATGCGCACCCTGCAAACCATCAACCCGCTGCGGACAAAATTTATCATGGAGCCACTGACTGGAATCCCGCGGCCCAAGATTCTGGATGTAGGCTGTGGCGGCGG
This sequence comes from Anaerolineae bacterium, assembly GCA_049969175.1. Lineage (GTDB taxonomy): Bacteria > Chloroflexota > Anaerolineae > Anaerolineales > Villigracilaceae > DAOUAN01. The sequence goes on from JBMFPJ010000127.1 coordinate 1,350, forward strand.
TGTCCTTTCCGAAGCATTGGCCCGAGCGGGAGCAGAAGTCACTGGCATTGATCTGGCGCAAGCCGCCCTGGAAGTCGCCAGGCATCACGCCCAGGGGCAGGGATTGCAGATTGAGTATCGCCTGCAATCGGCAGAAGAAATCGCTCAACAGCAACCTGCCAATTTTGATGCCGTTGTCTGCATGGAAATGCTGGAGCATGTGCCAGAACCCAACAAAGTCATCGAAGCCTGCGCTCAGGCCTTGAAGCCGGGAGGCCACGCTTTCTTCTCCACCATCAACCGCACACCGAAGTCGTTTCTCTTCGTCATCATTGGTGGAGAATATATTTTGCGCCTGCTCCCTAAAGGCACTCACACCTACAGCAAATTGATTCGCCCCAACGAATTAAAAGCCTGGGCAAACTCGGCCGGCCTGGAATTTCAACAAATTGCCAGCCTGATTTATAATCCCTTTACCGGCAAATTTAAACTGGTAGAAAATCGCGTTGACGACAACTATCTGATGCACTTCATCAAAAAATAACTCAGGTGAAAGGAACGCTATGAAACGCTTCTTTGCCCTCTCGCGCACTACCCATGGCGTTTTGGACATTGCCGCCCCCGGCTTCGTAGCTCTTTTGTGGTTGGGGAAATTCCCCCCCCTGCAGACAATTGCCCTCTCTCTGTTCACCGCCTTTGCTGCCTACACTGCCATTTATGCCTTGAACGACCTGGTAGGCATTGCTGTGGACAAGGAAAAATTTTCCGGCGGAATTAACCCCGGTTACTCGGTAGAAGCATCTGAATTGCGCTATCCGCTGGCCCAAAACGCCCTCAGTTACCGCAGCGGATTGCTCTGGTTCGCCTTCTGGTTCGCACTGGCCCTGCTGGGTTCCTATTGGCTCAACCCTACCATTGTTTTCATCTTACTGGCCGCGGCTATCCTCGAGGTCATTTACTGTTTGTTGCTTAAAGTAACCTATCTGCGCACCCTGGTCAGTGGGCTGGTGAAATCGAGCGGCCCCATCGCCGCCATCTTCGTCGTGGACCCACATCCTGCCCCCTCCAGGCTCTTGCTGATCCTGGCCTGGGTATTCTTCTGGGAAATCGGCGGACAAAACATCCCTGCCGACTGGAACGACGTAGAAGAAGATCGCCGCGTGCATGCCAAAACCATTCCCCTGCAATTTGGGCAGCAAATTTCCGGCTTGATCGTCCTGATCGCCCTCAGTCTCACCATACTGATCAGCTTGTTCCTGCCGTTCGTCTCTCCCCTCAACCTGGGCTGGCCCTTCCGCCTGGCGAGCCTGGTCATTGGCTACTTCCTGCTCTTGCAACCCGCCTGGCGGCTATATCGCTCTCATGAAGGCCGGCGCGCTGCAGCGCTCTTCGACCGGGCCAGCTACTATCCCTTTGCCCACCTGGCGTTGATTACGCTCTTCACGCTGGTGTAGCCTTTCATTCTTCACTCGAAAATTTACTCACCCGACCGATTCATTTTCCTCCTGTGAGGATAAACCTTCAGGCATCCGAAATAGCACCACTTTCGGATGCCTGATTCGAATTCCCATTGCCTGGCTTGAAATGAACAACCCCACAAACCGACTCCTGGTCATCGGCAGTTTGAACGCAGATCTGGTCATCGGCGAGGCGGGCAAAGTGAAACGAGGGCCAGGGGTAGGATTCGGCTGGGGTGCGTTGGGTACGGAAACAGACCAGGGTGGCTGTCAGGGCCTCTTTAACGGGAACCGGCAGGGTCGGAGTCTGAAGCGCCGCGCTCCAGGGCGGGATGGCGTCGTCGGAGAGGGTCAGAAAATAGGGGGCGTCCAGGGCAACCTTGCTGTCTTCCAAAAGGCGGGCGATGTTTCGCTGCACGATGAAGGCATCTACATTCAGCAAGTTGAGCGAAACGGCAAAACCCAGGACAGCCATCAGGATAGACAGGGGAAAGGCACGTTCTTTTCTCAAAATTTCCAGGACAATGGTGGCGATGAGCAATAATCCCAGCCAGACCAAAAAGACATGGGTGTAGGTGCGTAGCCGGGAAAAGCCATAGGCCGCTTCGTAGAGACTGAGTCGCTGGTAAGCCGAGGCCAGGATCACCAGCACCAGGGCAACCATGCTACTCGCCAGGGCAGAGAATACGCGGGCGCTGTAGCTCATTCTGACGCCGGCTGATGGCCGCCAGGACAAAGAGTAAAAGCAGACTGAAAAAGGCTACTGCAACCAGTGCACCAAAGCCGCGGCGAGCATATTCTGAGTAGGTAAAACCATCCAGATGAATATTGGCCGACCTACTAAAGAAGTATTGAAATTGAATGAGCACAAACGAGGCAAAGACGACAACGACAGGCAAAGCCAGGAGCAGCCCGCGCACGAGCGGCCACAACCAGCGGCGGTTCGTGACCGGACTTTCGGTTGGGGCGCGGCGCAATTGGCCGATCCACCCCCACGGGCGGAAGAACAGGCTACCCACCAGGCGCAAAAAATTGCGCAGGTAATCGAGGAAAGAATACTCCCACCAGCATCCGCCCAGGTACGTCACCGCGACCAGGCTCATCAGCAAAAGGGTCAGGAGATAGTTGACGAAGGAGGTCAACGGCTCCTGGCGGATGAAGGTCATCAGGGCGAAAAAGGCAAAAGGTACCAAAAGAAGCAAAGTGGTGCGAGCCGGGCGGCGACCGGCACTGATGAGCAGAGCCAGGCCAGCGAACACGGAGAGCAAAGCGAAGAGGGCAAAGTTCAGGACGGGAGCCTGTTTCCAGAAGAAAAAGTCAAACAGCCAGCCCAGAAAGAGAGTGATAACCAACAAGCGTTTGGGTGGAAGATTCATGTCGGACCTCCCAAAGATGCACAGTAGCGAGTAAATAAGTATGGTGATGAAAGTATAGCAAAAGCTATGAAAAAATATCATGTTGCAGGACGGGCTATATCCGAACTTCGGAATTTTGCCTATTGACATCCGATTTGAAATATGACATACTGGAGACACTTCAGGGGGCACCTCATTCGATGCTATCCTTTAGAAAGGAGGAGGTGATGTCCATCATGGATAGTAGCAACAAACGCAGCGCTGTGGCATCCCTCCTCAAGTAATTGAAGGAAGCCACAGCGCCCCACGGATGCCGTCCGCAAGGGCGGCATTCTGGTATGTAATGATAAAATACTTCCATGCAGAAACTGAGCTGGTTCATTCCCCTGGCTGCCCTTGCCGTGCTGGCAGGCTGGTTGTACATTGCTCCACCCGGCCTGCTGGGCAAAGCCGATGCCATTGGCTATGCCGTCTGCCATCGCATTGATGCTCGCTCCTTTCACCTCAATGGACGGCAATTGCCTCTATGCGCTCGTTGCACTGGCGAGTTCAATGCCGCGGCTGTTGCTTTGCTCTTTCAGGCCATACTGGCGCCTCGGCGCAGCCGCTTTCCAGGCAAAAGCCTGGCAGCCGTGTTGATTTTCTTTTTTCTCGCCTTCGCAGTGGATGGGAGCAACTCCTACCTCTATTTGCTCAAACAAAACGGCCTGGGGGCAATGATCAGCCTCCCCAATCTCTATTTGCCGAACAACACCCTGCGCTTGTTCACCGGCAGCGGCATGGGATTGGCCATTGCTGCCGTGCTTTACCCCGTCTTCAATCAGGCTGTCTGGCAGAGGAGCGACGACCGCCCCGCCCTGGAATGGAAATCGTTTGCCGCTCTACTCGGCATCATTCTGATCTTCGACATCTTAATCCTCAGCGAGAATCCTTTTATTCTTTATCTCGTGGCTGTGCTCAGCACCCTGGGCGTGCTGGCGCTGCTGAGCATGGTCTTCAGCATGGTCTGGATCATCATCATGCGGCAGGAAAACACCTTCGACCAGGCCGGTCAATTGTGGCTGCCTGCCCTCGCTGGCCTGACTCTGGCACTCGTGCTCATCCTCAGCATTGACCTGCTCCGCCTGACCCTGACCGGTACCTGGAGCGGCTTCCCCGGCATTGGATAGGAGAAAGCGATGGAACTTTTGCTCGGTATTTTTTCGGCCTTTGGCCTTTCCAGCAGCGCTGGCCTCAATGCTTACATTCCCTTGCTCGTCATCGGTGTGCTGGCTCATTACACAGACTTGATTCACCTCAAAGCCCCTTGGGACACCCTCGCCAACCCGTGGATCCTCATCCTGCTCGGCCTGCTGGTCATCGTCGAAATGCTGGCCGATAAAATCCCCGCGGTCAACCACCTCAACGATGTCATTCAAACCCTGGTCCGCCCCATTGCCGGGGCAATTGCCTTTGCCGCCAGTGCGCGCCTCATCACTGATATTCACCCGGTACTGGCACTGGCGTGCGGCCTGTTCATCGCCGGGGGCGTGCACCTGGCCAAATCAGCGGTCATCCGGCCTGTCGTCACCGCGACGACCGGCGGGGCAGGGAATGTGCCCGTCAGCATCGCCGAAGACCTGGCCTCCACGCTTCTGTCTGTGCTGGCGATTCTCATTCCTATCCTGATAGGGACTCTGTTCATCGTGCTGTTTGCCTTGTTCTTGTGGTGGCTCTGGAAACGCTCCGACGCACAGGCAGTATAATTTGAAAAATTGAAAAAGGAGAAGAGACATGGAAGAGATGCCCCAACCCCCCCTCACCCCCGCCCCAGAAAAAAAGACCAACATTTGGCTCATCGTTGGCATCGCTGCCGTCGTACTGTGCTGCTGC
>JBMFPJ010000128.1:0-5984 GCA_049969175.1 Anaerolineae bacterium
GCAGGATAGAAATCACCGCTCGTTTCATACAACTGGCTACTGTCATCTGGCCTCCCACAACCAGAACGAAATCAAGCCACCGTTTGCGCTTGCTCTGTGGCCCCCTCCAGCGCTACCACACACGGAGCACTATCGGTAACCGTTAGCCGTTCACCGTTGGGAAAGATCACCTCCGTCGCCTGTGAACCACGCACCACCGTCAGCCCGCGAAACTTCACCGTCACCGGCCACGGATACGGATTTTGTCCCTCCAGCGCCACCCGCGTAGGCGAAAGAATTTTTACTCCCAACGTCTGCAAGAAAAGTCCCACCGGCGCCAGGCCGGGCAGGGCATTTCGTTCCCCTATGCCACTGCCCCGCTCAGCATGATAACGCTGATAAAAAGCCCGTCCCTGCTTTAAATTCTGAATCACCGCGCTCATCAGGTGAGCCACCAGGCGCGCCGCCTCCGCCCGAAAGCCATACACCAGCAGCCCTTCCCCAATCAATTGATTCCACGGCAAGTGCACGCTCAGCCCCACCATCTCAGCCTCGGCATCTGGCAAAGAGGCAAGCGCCGGCACCCCAAAAGGTCGGTCAAAGCGCTCGGCATCCAGCAAAGCACGCCCAATCAAGGCTTGAGCACGTTGCTGATCGGGCAACCGTGCCCACAGGGGCAAGAAGAGCGTATGATCTTCACCGCTCAAATCCACGCTGCGCACAACGACCTTGTCTTTCCCATCCAGCCCGCGCACGTTGATCTTCCCGATGCGCCTGTAAACCCGCTGACTGGTCGCCACCAGACCGCCGCTGCGCCACAAAAACTGACGGCTATGAATCTTCTCGACCTCGCCTTTGGTGACAAACTCCCCGATTTCCACCTGCGGGCGCTTCGCCGCCGGATTTTGAGTCTGGATCTCGATTAACAGGCGAATCGGCCGCTTGAACTCTTTCTTCGGGCGCAGGGCCACATTTCCCTTACCGCGCCCAATCGTCTCACTCGTCAATGTCAGATTGCTATCGCGATCGCGGTAATGATAAAGCGCCGCCCGCGCCACCCAGGCCGCATCCAGCGAGGCTTTTACCTTCTCTGCCTGCGCCCGCACCAAGGCCATATCTTCGGCCTTACCCAGGCGCTCGGCCATCTGCAAGAGACATTGCGCCTCGCGATACAACATCGCCTCCAACGCCGGGCTATGCGCACAGGTAATATCTGCCCCTTGCCCCCAGGGATGCCATACATCGAATAAGGGATTCTCCTCAAAACCCGTCTGCAAAACATGATCCCATTCCGGCACCCCATCGCCATCGCGATCATGTTGCGGTGCAAACCACGCCCAAAAGAACTTCTCCAGGCGCGGGAATACCTCCCCTAAAAATGCCTCGTCCCCGCTTTCCTGGTAAATTTGCCAGGCCAGAGAAGCCAGCAAGGGCATCGCCAGCATTTTGCCGCGTTGACCCGCCAGCCCAATTTTGTGATCTATTGCCCCATCTGCATCCTGCGTCGCCAGGAAATTCTGCAAGATCCCCTTTTTCAGCGAAACTGCCCCTGGCAACACACTGGAGAGATAATATGCCTCCAGCGGACTTTGTCCATTCCACGCTGGCGGATAATCCGTGCCATCTCCCTTTTGCGAATAGCCGTAATCCGGTTGGCGGCATTGCACGAAAGTGGGATGTGGCATTTTCTCGTTTGGCCCCAGAAACAACGAAAACGCCGCCATCTGGCTGAAAGCCAGCGCCGCATCCCATTCCTCATCGCCGGTATAAATCTCAACCATCTGTGAGGCGTTGATGAGCTCAATACGTGCCCGTTCTGCCTCCCACAAACGCGCCGCCGTCCGCCGCGCCAGATCAAACGAAGCCGAAAGCGTCTCCAGGGCAGCCTGCGCAAAGGTGAGCGTACGCGTCGAAGCGGGACCCAGCTCGAGGTCCAGCATGAGCGCAGGGTAAGGCCCTACCCCGGCTTTTGGCCCACCGGTCAGAAAAACGACCGGGCTGAGATTCCCCGTCTGTCCCCCCAGAATATTGACCATTTGCTGTTGAACTACCGTGAGCGGCCGACCGTTCAAAGGCACCAGCAGGCCGCACACTTCCATCTGAAGGTGACGTGTCGTAGTTTCCTGATTGCGAATCGTCAACCGTCCGGCGATCGCGTGCGATTCAGGCACCCAGTATTCGATACTGACCTCCACCCCGCGAAACGGTGCGCATTCCAGCCAGAGGAAATTGGGGTAAAAGCGGCGCAGGCGGGGCGGGCGAAAAAAGGCCGCGGGGTCCATCACCACTTGCTGATGTTCACTGAAGCGCAAAAACAGGCGCATCGAACGCGCCCGCAGACCATAGGTCGTATGCAAAGAAAGCGCACGCGGCTCCCCCCGATCCAACTCCAGTTCCCAAATATGATCGTTGACATAATCCGGCGCACTCAAACGCGCATCCGCAGCCAGGGTGAGAAAGAGAGGAGAATTCAGGCCAAGAGACCAATCGCGCATGCCCTTATTGTACGGGCAGAACTATAAGTGGTCAAAGGTATAATGGGGTTTAGCCCAACCCCACCCAAAGGAGACAACTATGACCGGTCTGTACTTTGAAGAATTCAGCCTCGGCCAGAAGATCGTCACCGTTGGCCGCACCGTCGCCGAAAGCGACATCATGACCTTTGCCGGCCTCTCCGGCGACTACAACCAGATTCACACCGACGCCGAATTCAGCAAAACCACCCCCTTCGGTCAGCGCGTTGCCCACGGCTTGCTTGGCCTGTCCATTGCCTCCGGCCTGGCCATGCGCACCGGCGTACTGGAAGGCACCGTGATCGCCTTCCGCGAAATCAACGAATGGAAATTCGTCAAACCCATTTACATTGGCGATACCATCCACGCCGAAATCGAAGTCACCGAAACCAAAGCCCTGCCGCGCATTGGCGGCGGATCGGTCACCCTGGCCATCGAGGTCAAAAATCAAAAATCTGAAACCCTGATGCGCGGAACCTGGACGGTACTGGTAGCGTCCAGGCCATAAACATTGTGTGGTACCCCATGAGCGAAGACCCCAAAGACAGATTACGCCGACTCCTTTCTTCCGAAGACGAAACCTTGCCGGATCTATCGGCTGAGGTGGCTCCCCCCTCGCCTCACCCGCCGACGCCGCGGCCGGCCCCGCCTCCCCTGGGTGAGACTCCGCCCGCGGCGCCTCCCGCCCTCGACCGCGACAACATGCCCCTGCCCCGCCGCGTGGACGAAATTGACCTGGACGGCACACGCGTCACCCCTGCCGCTTACGAACCATCCACCGGCGGCCGTCTGGCCACCACCCGTCTGGCTTCTCCGCCTCCCCCCAGCCGTCCTCCCTTCGACTGGAAGCAGTTCTGGCGCGGCAACTGGGGCTGTATTGTGCGTCTCTTCATCCTTGCCCTGTTCGGCCTCGTCATCCTGGCGTTGTGTCTGGGTTCATTCGCCATTTACGAATACTATTCCATCGCGCGCACCCTGCCCGATGTGAACGATCTGCGCAACCGCGCCTCGCAATTTGAAACCACGCGCATCCTCGACCGCAACGGCAACGTCCTCTACGAAATTCTCGATCCCACCCGCGGACGACGCACCTACGTGCCGCTGGCAAAAATCTCTCCCAACCTGGTAGCGGCCACCATCGCCACCGAGGACAAAGAATTCTACAATCACCCCGGCTTTGACGTAATGGCCATCCTGCGCGCCCTGTGGCAAAACTACCGCACCGGCGGCGAAGGTGGCGGAGCATCCACCATCACCCAACAGCTGGCACGTGCCCTCTTGCTTTCCCCCGAAGAACGTGCCCAACGTACCTACACCCGCAAGGTACGCGAGATCATCCTGGCAGCCGAAATCACCCGTCGCTACACCAAAGATGAAATCCTGGAACTGTATTTGAATGAAATTTATTACGGCAACCTGGCCTATGGAGTAGAAGCCGCCGCAGAGACCTACTTTGGCAAGAGCGCCGAACAACTTACCCTGGGTGAAGCAGCTTTCCTGGCCGGCTTGCCGCAATCTCCGGCTGTCTATGATATTTACACCAACCCGCAGGCCACCCTCCTCCGCCAGCAGCAAGTGCTGGTGCTCATGTTCGAAGCCAGTCAGGAGCAGGGCTGCATTCACGTCAGCAATGCCCCTACCCCGGTTTGTGTGGACCCTCTGGCCGCCTCGCAGGCTGCCAGCGAAATGAAATCCTACAATTACCGGCCGCCTCGTGTGGATAGCCGCTACCCCCACTGGGTGAACTACGTCCGATCGCTGCTGGAAGAACAATACGACGCCCAAACCATTTACCGCTCTGGCTTCACCATTTACACCACCCTCGACCCCGTGCTGCAAGATGAAGCCCAACGCCTGGTCAGCGAACAGGTCGCCGCGCTGGCCGCCAACAATGCTCACAACGGCGCCCTGGTGGCCATCAAACCCTCCACGGGCGAAATCCTGGCCATGGTGGGTTCACCCGATTTTTACAATGAAGCCATCTCTGGCCAAGTCAACATGGCCATCAGCCCCACGCGGCAGCCCGGCTCTTCGATCAAACCAATCACCTACGTTGCCGCCTTTGAAAAGGGCTGGACACCCGCCACCCTGATCTGGGATGTGCCCTCCGAATTTCCACCTTCTGGCAACCCCAATGACCCGCGCGAACCCTACCGGCCGGTTAACTACGATGGAAAATTCCATGGGCCGGTCACCGTGCGCATCGCCCTGGCCAATTCCTTCAACATTCCCGCGGTCAAAGCCCTGAACTTCGTCGGCATCTACGATAACCCCGAAACCCCGCAAAAAGACGGCATGATCGCCATGGCCGAGCGGCTGGGCATCACCAGCCTCACCCGCCCCGATTACGGCCTCTCGCTCACCCTGGGCGGCGGCGATGTCAGTCTGCTGGAAATGACCGCGGCGTATTCAGTCTTTGCCAACGGCGGCAAACGCGTTCCGCCGGTCGCCATCCTCAAAATCACCGATTACCAGGGCAACACAGTGTACCAATATCAACCCCAACCCGGCGAACAGGTCATCCGCCCAGAGCACGCCTATCTGATTTCTTCCATCCTTTCCGATAACGAAGCTCGCTCGTGGATGTTCGGGCGCAACTCGCTTCTCAATCTGCCCTTCCCGGTAGCCGCCAAGACCGGCACCACCAACGATTTCCGCGATAACTGGACCCTCGGCTACACCCCCGATTTGACCGTTGGTGTTTGGGTGGGCAACGCCGACTACACCCCCATGGTCAACACCACCGGCCTGACTGGCGCCGCGCCGATCTGGTCACAATTTATGACCTTTGCCGTCCCGTATGTGAGCGGCGGCAACCCCACCCCCTTCGTCCGCCCGCCCGGTATTGTAGACAAAATCATCTGCGCCCTCTCCGGCACAGAACCTTCCGCTCAATGTCGCCAGCAAATCAGCGAAGTCTTCGCCGCCGATCAGCCGCCGCTCCCCCCCAGTCAGGATTTGATTCGCCGCGTCAGGCTCGATCGCTGGACCGGCCTGGAGGCCTCCGCAGCTTGCGATCAGTTCAGCGAAGATCAACTGGTCATGAACGTCAACGACCCCTGGGCGCGCAAATGGCTGAAAAGTCCTGATGGCCGCGCCTGGCTGGAAAGTCATGACCTGCCGCGCTCCCCCACCTTTGCCCCCGAGCGTGAATGCCGCGCCGACGATCCCCACCCCGAAATCGAATTTGCTTTGCAAGATGGGCAAACAATCAATCAACCGCGCCTTAACCTCAAAGGCACCGCCAGCGCCACCGATTGGTTCGAATCGTGGAAGCTGGAAATTGGTCTGGGCCCCCAACCCAATCAATGGGTCCTGTTGACCGAAAGCCAAACCCCGGTAAAAAACGATACTCTTTACACACTGGATGTGACCACCCTCCCCAATGGGGTGATTACTCTCAAATTGACTGTTACCGGCAAAAAGGGCAGTGTCGAACGTCTCATTCACCTGACGATCAGCCTGCCTACCCCAACCCCAACCGAGACCCCC
>JBMFPJ010000129.1:0-5950 GCA_049969175.1 Anaerolineae bacterium
GTGGAGGAGCTTTTCGGCCTCGGTTTCCATCATCTGGCTGACCGGGATACCGGTCCATTGATGGACGACGGCAGCAATGTCATCCACATCTACCACCTCGTCCAGCTGGTGTTCGGTTTCCCATTTATCGCGTTTGGCATTGAATTCAGCTTCCAGGCGCAGGCGTTCGGCCTTTTTCTGGGCGGCGCGTTCGTAATCGCGCTCCAGGCCGGCCTGTTCCTCTTCGGCGCGCAGCCGTTCGATCTCGCTCTTCATGGCTTTCAAATCGGGCGGGAGCGAGTAAAGCGCCACGCGCAGCTTGGCGGCGGCTTCGTCCATCAGGTCAATGGCTTTATCGGGCAGGTGACGGTCGGTGACGTAACGGTCGGCCAGACGAGCCGCCGCGACCAGGGCTTCATCGGAGAAGTGGACTTTGTGATGGGCTTCGTAGCGGTCACGCAAGCCGCGCAGCATCTGGATGGTATCTTCTACGCTGGGTTCTTCGACGTAGATCGGGGCAAAGCGACGCTCCAGGGCGGCATCTTTTTCAATGTATTTGTGATACTCATCCAGGGTGGTCGCGCCGATACATTGCAATTCGCCGCGCGCCAGGGCGGGCTTGAGCATGTTGGAGGCATCCATCGCACCCTGAGCGGCTCCGGCGCCAACGACGGTGTGCAATTCGTCAATCATCAGGATGATCTCACCCTGGGCGCGTTGCACTTCTTCCATGACGGCTTTCAGGCGTTCTTCAAATTCGCCACGGAAGCGTGAGCCGGCGATCATAGCGCCCAAATCCAGGGCGACGACGCGTTTGCCCGCCAGGATTTCGGGCACGTCGTTGTTGGCAATCTTCTGCGCCAGGCCCTCGACGATGGCTGTCTTGCCCACACCGGCTTCGCCGATGAGCACGGGGTTGTTCTTGGTGCGGCGGGAGAGGATTTGAATCAGGCGTAGAATTTCGTTATCGCGCCCGATGACCGGGTCTAATTTGCCTTCGCGGGCCAGTTGGGTCAGGTCGCGAGAGTATTTTTCGAGCATGCGGTAGCGAGTCTCGGCTTGCGGATCGGTGACGCGCTGTCCGCCGCGCAAATCCTGGATGGCGTCGTAGACGCGGTCACGGGTCAGGCCGGCGCTTTCGAGGATGCGGGCAGCGGGGGTGTTGCGTTCGGTGAGGATGGCGAGGAAGATGTGCTCGGTGGAGATGTATTCATCTTTGAGGCGGTTGGCTTCTTCGTTGGCCAGGTCAATGATGCGCTTCACGCGCGGGGTGATGAAGATTTGCCCGGCGCCGCCGCCGAAGATGTTGGCTTTGGGGCTGGCGCGCAAGGTGGCATCCAGGCGTTCGGCAATGGCGTTGGTGTTAACGTTGAGTTTCTCTAGAATCTGGGGAATAACGCCCCCTGGCTGTTCAATAAGCGCCAGTAAAATATGCTCGGTATCTATCTGGTTGTGGCCGTAGCGTTGAATAATTTCTGCAGCCCGTTGTGCTGCTTCTTGTGCACGTTCGGTAAAGCGGTCAAATCGCATCATAGTCTTATCCTTTCTCAGAGCGAGTCCGCTCTGCTAGCGAGATTATAACAAATGTAAGCGCTCCGTTTGTATATGGGGCGTAAGAGATATATTAGCGTATCCAGGCGGTCCAGACAGGCCAAACCCCCCTGACGGGGGCAGGTGCCTGTCCTACATTGGGCTGTTTCATGCGGTGGGAAGGCAGGCCTTGCCTGCCAGGGGGTGTTGCAGTAGATTTCATAGACGTTATGTTAGTGCGAAAATCGGGCTATAATAATTTCAAATGGCTTCTATTCCTATTGCTATCTCTGGTGAAAAGCATGAGCATGTGCGTCCGTTGAACGTGCTGCGAGATTTGCCGCAGGTGGCTGATCTGATCGAGTTGTGTTTTGTGGATACGATGGATCAGGATGGGCAGCGGTATGTGGAGGATATGCGTCGCGCCAGCCAGGATGCTGGCTTCTTGCACTGGGCGCGCCGTGCGGCGGAGAGTACTTCACTGCCGCTCACGGGGTTTGTGTGGGAGGAGAATGGCCGGGTGGTGGGGAATGTCAGCCTGGTGCTGTTTCGCCAGAAGCATGAACGGATTTTTTTAATCGCGAATGTGGCTACTCATCCCGATTATCGGCGGCGAGGGATTGCCCGGGCGTTGACGTTGCAGGCGATGGATCTGGCGCGTCAGCGGCGAGCTACTTCCATCTGGCTGCATGTGCGCGCCGATAATCCCGGGGCGATTGCGCTTTATCGCCAATTGGGTTTTGTGGAGCGTGCCCGGCGAACAACCTGGCGGGCACAGGGAGGACTCCCGGCGTTTTTTCTTCCGCCTCAATATCGGATTGAGCCGTTGTCGCCGCGTCTTTTTGGGGACAGGGCGGGGGTGAATTGGGCTGAGCAGCAGGCCTGGTGGCGTCGCGTCTATCCGGATGAATTGGGCTGGTATCACCACTGGAATTTTTCGCTGCTTCAGCCGGGGCTGTGGAACTGGTTGTATTTGTTTTTTATGGAAATTTACGCCCGGCAGTGGGGGGCGTTTCGGCTCAGACCGGCCCGGGAGGGAGGAAAACGCCTGGAGGCTGTACTGGCGTGGTTATCGTTTGGGCGAGGGGGCGAGTCGCTTTGGGCCGCGTCCGCTCCGGGGTCCGAACCCGAAGCATTGACGGGGTTGTTGATTCAGGCGCGTCGGACGCTGTCGCCCCATCTTACGTTGTGGTTAGATTATCCCGCGGAGGAAGGGGTGGAATCAATCGAGGCGGCCGGGTTCAGAGCGTATCGTACGCTGTTGTGGATGCGTGCAGACGGCGCGACGGATTAGGTCGGCCTGCGTATTTCTTTTCAAAGGAGTTGCTATGAACCAATTTATCTTGCGCTGGATGATTAATGCTGTGGCGTTGTATGTGGCCGTTTTGATTGTGCCAGGCCTGACACTGGAGAGTAACTGGCTTTCGGTGTTGTGGCTGGCGTTGATTTTTGGTTTTGTGAATGCGTTGTTGCGACCGGTGCTGAAGTTTTTGACCTGTCCGTTGATTGTGCTCACCCTGGGGTTGTTTTCGCTGGTGATCAATGCCTTTTTGTTCTGGCTGACGGCGCAGGTGGGGCAGTTCTTTGGGATTTATTTGACGGTGGAAGGGTTCTGGCCAGCTTTGTTTGGGGCAGTGATTGTCAGCCTGGTGAGTGTGGTGCTCAGCCTGGTTTTCAAGGATGAACTGAGGGGCAGAGGTTAGTGGCTCAGGAACAAAAAAGGGATGGCGATGAGCCATCTCTTTTGTTTTGTGAGGGTTAGCCGGCCAGGCCGGGCAGGCCGCCGGCGGAGACGGCCGTTTTGACGGCGCGCAGGATGGCCTGGCTGACGACTTCGGCAGCAAAGGCACCCAAGGTGGAAAGATCGGCTGATTTGTTGCCGGTGGAAAGGGCAAAGAGGGTGTCGCCATCGAGCATGGTGTGCGCCGGGCGGATGGCGCGTGCCAGGCCGTCCTGTGCCATTTGGGCGAGGCGGGTCGCTTCGCTTTTGGTCAGACGGGCATTGGTGGCGACTACGCCGATGACGGTGTTGCTGCGGGTGGCCAGTTTCATGATGGTACGACCAGGCAGGGTTTTCATCACTTGCAGGGTGTCGGCGAATGGACCTGGGGCGCCCAGATGAAAGGGGCCGATTTGCGTAGCGCGTGCGCCGGCGATGATTTGTCCGTTGGCCGGGTCGATCACGTCGCCGAAGGCGTTGACGACCATCAGGGCGGCGACGAGGACACCATTGCCGATTTCCAGGCTGGCGGTGCCCAGGCCAGATTTCATTGCCTGGCTCATGCCGAAGATTTTGCCTACCGAGGCACCGCTTCCGGCGCCGATGTTGCCTTCGGGGAAGGCGGCGGGGGAGGCGGCCGCCGCGGCGCGATAGCCCATTTCGGCATCGGGGCGGCAATCGGCGCGGCCGAGGGCGAGGTCGAAGAGGATGGCGGCAGGGACGATGGGAACGCGGGCGACGCCGGTGTCGAAGCCGATTTTTTGTTCTTCCAGGTAGCGCATCACACCGCAGGCGGCATCCAGGCCGAAGGCGGAGCCGCCTGCCAGCACGATGGCATGGATTTTTTCTACCAGGTTGACTGGTTTGAGCAGGTCGGTTTCGCGAGTACCGGGGGCGCCGCCGCGTTGATCTACACCCGCGACCGCTCCTTTGCGGCACAGGATGACGGTACAGCCAGTGAGGGCTTCCTCATCCTGTGCGTGGCCGACTTCGATGCCGGGGATGTCGGTGAGGGTGTTTTTCAGGGGCATGGCGTTTTTAGCTCAGTTCGCGGACCAGCTCCAGGAATTCCTGCCATTCTTCTTCAAAGAAGTGGACGGTGACGTTGTTGAGTTCGATGTGATAGGTGGTTTCACCGTCGGGTTCTTCGGCTTTCCAGACGAGGAAGTTTTCGGTCTCGGCGAGGGTTTCGGTGCGGGGTTCATCAAGATGAGTGGACATGGGTTTCTCCTTTTTGGGTAGAAAAATTGGGGTTGGATTCAGGCTGGTTTGCGGAAGCGTCGCCGCAGGTTCCGCCAGAAGTGGCGCAGGGTGACCAATAGCCGTGTGCCGGTCGGGGCGGGGATGGGACGGGTTTCGGGTTCGGGCCAGGGATCCAAATCGAGCATTTTTCGGATCAGGTAGCGCCAGAAGAGGATGGTGGTGGCCAGGATGGGGGCGGCGACAATGACTCCGATGATGCCCAACAGGTTGGCGGCGAGGATGGCGGCGACCAGCACGCCGGCGGGGTGGACTTTGAGGGCTTTGGAGAGAATGCGAGTAGAGACGAAGTTATCGAAGATTTGATCGGTGAGCAGTGCCAGGCCGACTACCAGCAGGGCGTAGGTGAGCGGAGGCAGGCCGAAGAGCTTGTAGTCTTGAAAATAGGCGACCAGGGCGAGCACTGTCCAGTTGATGGTGGGGCCAACGTAGGGGACGAAGCGAGCCAGACCAGCCAGGAAGGCCAGGCCAATGGTGTAACGCACGCCGAGGATGCTCAGCAGAATCATGTACGTCAGGACGGTGAGGAAGAAGATGATGATTTGTCCGCGCAGGAAGGCGTTCCAAATGTAGCTCAGTTCACGGCCAAGGCGGGCGAGATCGTGGGTGTAGCCGGGGATTTGCAGGTTGAAGATGCGTCCGCGCAGACCGCCGCTTTCGGAGAGGATGAAGTAGGAGACCAGCAGGACGAAAAAAGTCCAGCCGAGGAAACTGGCGGCGCTGCCGGCCAGGGTGCTGAGTAAACTGCCGGTGCGGCTGAGCAGGGGTTGGACGATATCTAATGTCTGGCGGCTCAGGGCGTTCAAATCCAGGGTGTTGAAGTCGAAACGGAAGGGGCCAAACTGAAAAGTCTTGCCGTTTAGCTGGGCGATGAGGCTGGGGAGGGCGGTCAGGCCGTCCTGAACGAGGCGCACAACGCTTTGCACCTGTTGAATTAGGCCGAGGCCGCCGGCGGTGAGCAACCCTAGAAGCAGGATGACGATGAGAAGGTAAATCAGGCCAACGCTTAATCCCCACGAAAGGTGCAGGTGACGTTGGATGAAGCTGGCGATGGGGTAGAGCAGGTAGGCCAGCAGGATGGAAACCAGCAAGGGGGTGAGGATGAATTGAAAGCGAATCAGCAAGGCGGCAAGCGATGCCACCATCGTCAGAGCGACGACCAGTTTTGTGGTGGGTCCCCAGCGAGGGGAGCTGATGGGTTCGGTTGGGCTGATGCTCTCTTCTTTCGTCATGTTTGACCTGAATTCCTGGAGGAGGGGTGAGCAGATTTATCCGCAGCCGGCAAGGAAGGGGAAGAAGACACACCAACGGTAGGTAGCATCTACCCACCACAGGAAGCCTCCGCACAGGAAGGCAAAGAGCAACACGCCGATGCCGATCAGCACAGGCAGGGGAGGCAATTTGCTGAGTACGGGGTTGGCCGGGCCAGGGGGAACTTGCCCGGCAAAGGCGGGGGCGGGG
>JBMFPJ010000130.1:0-5947 GCA_049969175.1 Anaerolineae bacterium
TGAATGAAATTATGCAGACGTGTGATATTGTTATTGCCACCACCGGTGCACCAGATTTGATTCGCCCTGAAATGGTGCGCCCCGGACAGATCATCCTGGCACTTTCTAACCCCAACCCCGAAATCGCCCCCGAGCTGGCTCTGGAGCGCGGCGCGGCTTTCGCTGCCGATGGGAAGTCGGTCAACAATGTGTTGGGGTTCCCGGGCATTTTCCGCGGCGCAGTGGATTCCAACGCTCCGCGCATTACCCATGAAATGTTGCTGGCCGCGGCGCACACCATCGCCGATCTGACTCCGGCAGGCGAGCTGGTGCCCAACCCGTTGGATAAGCGCGTTCACCAGGCCGTAGCGCGCGCGGTGGTCGAGACGGCATTTGCCCAGGGAATCGCCCGCGCCGAATACGTGCCGTATGTGGAGGAATAGCCGCGGTTGTGTTTTCTGACAGTCCTGCTTGCTACCACAAAAAGAGGTCGACGTTCAGGCCGACCTCTTTTGATTCCTGTTTCGCTTCCGTGCCTCCATCATGGCAATGGGGTTCTTGCCGGAGCAATCTTCCGGTGTGCGAGGGTTTTACCAGTTCAGCAAAGATGGCTTCGCCGCCAGATCATAGCTTTCTCAAAGTCGCAGGCTCTTGCGTCCCCTCCGCTCCTCCATCTGCCAGAGAGACTCAATGGCGCACGTGGCCGTTTTTGTGGAGCAATTCTTTGAGAGTTTCGCCCAGGCGAGTAATGCCCTGACGGATAACTTCGGGCGAGGAGTAGGAGAAGTTGAGGCGCATGGTATTCTCGCCGCCGCCATTGGCATGGAAGGGCGCCCCCGGCACGAAGGCCACTTTGCGTTCGATGGCCACTTTGAGCACTTCGGCAGCGTCCATGCTTGGTGGCAAAATGCCCCACAGGAACATGCCACCTTTCGGTCGCGTCCAGCGCACCTCGGAGGGGAAGACCTCATCCATCACTTCAAGCATCACATCGCGGCGCTCTTTGTAGGTGGCGCGAATCACTTTCACATGCTCATCCAGGAAGCCGCCTTTGGCCACCTCGTAGGCCACATATTGGTTGAAGGAGGCGGTATGCAAATCGGCTGCCTGCTTGGCCATGACCAGACGACGGATAACTTCTGGCGGGGCAATGACCCAGGCAAGCCGCAGACCTGGCGCCAGCAATTTGGAGAAAGTGCTCAGGTAAATGACATTGCCACTGTAATGACCGCCGTTCGGCCCGCGGAATTCGCTATCCAGTGCGACCACCGGCGGCAGGTGCTCTCCCTCGTAACGCAACTGACCATACGGATCATCTTCGACGATGGGCACCCCATAGCGATCGGCCAGTTCCACCAGGCGTTTGCGGCGTTCCAGGCTAAGGGTCACGCCGCTGGGATTCTGGAAGTTGGGCAACACGTAAATGAACTTCGGCCCCACCCGCAACGCCTTCTCCAGCTCATCTACCACCATTCCATGCTCATCGGTCGGGACAGTAATGTACTGCGCGCCGTAAGCATTCCAGGCTTGTAAGGCCCCCAGATAGGTAGGCGACTCTACCACGACGTAATCGCCGCGATTGATAAACAGCCGCCCGATGAAATCCAGTGCCTGCTGTGAGCCGGAGGTGATCAGAATGTTTTCCGCCGATACCTGCACGCTATAGCGCGCATTGTGGCGGGCGATCATCTCTCGCAACGGACGATAGCCCTCGGTGGTGCTATATTGCAACGCCTGTGCCCCATGCTCCATCAGCACTTTGTTACAGGCATCCTGAAATTCCCGCACCGGAAAGACCTCCGGCGCCGGCAACCCCCCAGCGAACGAAATGATGTCCGGTTGCTCCGTCAATTTAAGTAATTCACGGATCACCGAACTGCCCATTCGCTGCGTTCGAAAGGCATAGCGATATTCCCACGGTGTTTGCATTCGAACTCCTTTTGGCTAGAAAATGTATCAACCTGCCGCGCCAATGGCGCGTACTTCTTCCACGCCCAAAAATAAATAAAAAAGCCTGACAGGTATGTGTGTAACCCGTCAGGCTGGTAAAAAGCCCGTTTCAAACAAACCAATAAGCAGGATAAGCGACAAACAGGGCATCATGGCATCTTTATCTTACCCAATTTTTTCCGGCGGCGCAACCGTAAAATGCAACTGTAAGGAAAGTGATAATCGTCAGATCATTCCCCTTCGGCTGCGCCTTCACCCAAATCGGGCAATGCCGCCTCAATTTCTTCCGGCGATTGCCCCGCCTCCAGGCGATCCACCACCTCGTCGAACTCTGGCGGCAGGTCTTCGCCCAGTTCTCGTCCCATTTTGCGCATCACCTGCGCCATGGCGCGAGGATCCTCCTCCAGGCCATCGAAATCAGAAAGATCATCCGTCATACTTTCCAGGCGGCTCTCCTCCGAGCGGACAATGCGCACCCGCGTCAGCCGCCGTCGCACCTGCTCGCTGCCACAATGGACACACTTTACTGGTCGCGTGCCGTATTCCTGATAGCTCATAAACACTTCAAATCGCTTACGACAATTCAGGCAGATAAAATCATACGTGGGCATAACACACCTCCCAGGCTGCAAAAAAGTTATTTCCTTCGAGCAATTCGTGAAATTCGATGCAAAATTCAACCTTAGCAAGATCATGACTCCCCAAAATTTTACCGACATCCCTACAAAATGGGGAGAGACGCTCTGGTAAAATTCAAACATGAGCTCCAACCCCCAATTCAACCCTCTTCAACCTACCCCCTTACTCATCGTCATCTCCGGCCCATCCGGCGCCGGCAAAGATACCGTGGTGCAGCGCATGAAAGAACGCGGCATGCCCTTTCACTTCGTGGTCACCGCCACCACCCGCCCCCGTCGTCCCAGCGAAACCCATGGCAAAGATTACTTCTTCATCAGCAAAGAAGAATTTGCCCGCATGATCGAACAAGACGAATTGATCGAATATGCCATCGTCTATGGCGATTACAAGGGCATCCCCAAAGAACAGGTGCGCGCCGCCTTGGCCAGCGGCAAAGATGTGGTCATGCGTCTCGACGTGCAAGGCGCCGAGACCGTGCGCAAACTGGCCCCCGAGGCCGTGCTCATCTTCATTACTACCGCCAGCGAAGAGGAACTGGTGCGCCGCCTGCAAGAGCGCAAAACCGAAACCAGTGAAGAGCTGGCTCTGCGCATCGCCACCGCCCGCAAAGAACTTCAGCGCATCGAAGCCTTCGACTACGTCATCGTCAACAGCGATTACCATCTCGATCGCACGGTGGACGTCATCCGCTCGATCATCGAGGCCGAACACCACCGTGTCAAACCCCGAAAGGTGACCCTGTGAATCAGCCCCCCGCATCTTCTCCGGACCTTGAGCCGGGCGCGCCCCCTTCAGCGGTAAGCGTCTCCCTGCCAGATTCTGCCCCCAACGTCACCTATGGCATTCTCTTCCTCACCATTGCCATCTACGTGTTGCAACTGCTCAGTGTTGCCATTTTCGGTGATGCCTACCCCGGCCTGGATTACCTGACCCTCTACGGGGCGCGTATCAATGAGGCCATTCGAGCCGGTCAGCTGTGGCGTTTTCTCACCCCGGCACTATTGCACGCCTCAATACCGCACATTCTCTTCAACATGTATGCCCTGCTTTCCTTCGGCCCTGGCCTGGAACAGCACTTTGGGCACAAGCGTTTCCTGCTGCTCTACCTGCTCAGCGCCTTCGCCGGCAATGCCCTTTCGTTTTTACTCTCGCCTGCCTATTCGGTCGGCGCTTCCACCGCCATCTTCGGCTTGGTCGGCGCCGAGGGAATCTTCCTTTACCACAATCGCAAGCTCTTTGGTCAACAAGCCCGCCGCGCCCTGAGCAATGTATTGTTCATCGTCTTCATCAACCTGCTTTTGGGCGGAATCCAACCCGGCATTGACAACTGGGGACACATCGGCGGGCTGTTGGGGGGGCTGATCTTCGCCTGGTTCGCCGGCCCGCGTTGGGAAATCGAGGGTATTTATCCGTTTTACCACTTGCAAGATCAGCGCCAGATGCGCGATGTGATTCTGGGAGCATCCCTGGTCCTTGTGCTTTTTGGCAGTCTGGCGCTTTTAGGATTCTAGTTCAGCTCACATGCGCCAGGCGGGGGTCGAGCGCATCGCGCAGACCATCACCCAGCAAGTTGAATGAGAGCACCGTGAGCATAATCGCCAGGCCAGGATAAAACACCAGGTGTGGAGCCGTGAAGACCTGATTGCGTTCTGCGCCAAGCATGGAACCCCACTCCGGCGTAGGAGGCTGGGCGCCCAGGCCCAGGAAAGAGAGCGCCGCCGCGTCCAGAATAGCCGTGGCGATTCCCAACGTGCCCTGCACGATGAGCGGCGTCAGCGCATTGGGCAGGATGCGCTTGAAGAGGATCTGGTAAGTATTGCCGCCCAGGGCGCGCGTCGCGGCGACAAAGTCCATTTCGCGCACCGAGAGCACGCTGGCGCGCACCACGCGGGCATACGCTGGGATGGAGACAATGCCAATCGCCAGCAGCGCGTTGATTAATCCGGGCCCGAGAACCGTGACAATGGCAATCGCCAGCAGCAAGGAGGGAAAGGCCAGGAGCACATCCATCACCCGCATGATGACATTGTCAATCCAGCCGCCGAAATAACCAGCCAGGGCGCCCAATACCGTCCCGATAATAATCGCGAAGATCACGGTAGAGAAGCCAATCATCAGGCTGAGGCGCGCCCCGTAGAGCAGGCGGCTGAACTCGTCGCGCACATTGCCATCGGTACCCATGATGTGTTGCGGTTTATCCGCCGGGCAACCCAGCAAATGAATGCAGGGAGCATCGCGCTTGCCCACCGGCTCGCGGCCGATCAGCGGCTCGTAGGGGCTGTAGGGTGCCAGCCACTGAGCAGTGAGGGCAATGAAAACCAGAATACCTAAAATAATCATCCCCACAATAGCCGATTTGCGGCGGAAAAGTCGCCGCCAGGTGATTTGCCACAGGCTGACCGATTTGAGGGAGAGACCTTCAGCATCGAGTTTGGTGACTTTGAGGGTTTCGCTGCTCATGCAAGTGTCCTATTCAAGGCGAATGCGGGGATCGAGATAGGCATACGAAATATCCACCAGCAGGTTCAAAATGACAAAGAAAATGGCAATGACCACGGTAAAAGCCTGGACAATGCCATAATCGCGGGCAGTGATCGCGTCATAGAGAATACGTCCCACGCCCGATAGATTGAAGACGGTTTCAGTAAGTACTGCTCCACCGAGTAGGCCCCCCAGCGAAAGTCCAATGACCGTCACCAGGGGCAGAAGAGCGTTACGAAAGGCGTGCTTCATGATGACCACATTTTGGCGCAGACCTTTGGCGCGCGCCGTGCGAATGTAATCCTGCCCCAGCACTTCCAGCATGGAAGAGCGCGCCATGCGAGCGATCAGCGCCATAGGGATGGTGCCAAGCGCCATTGCAGGCAAGATGAGATGGCGAATGGCATCTAGCAGCACTT
This sequence comes from Anaerolineae bacterium, assembly GCA_049969175.1. Lineage (GTDB taxonomy): Bacteria > Chloroflexota > Anaerolineae > Anaerolineales > Villigracilaceae > DAOUAN01. The sequence continues at coordinate 5,469 of JBMFPJ010000130.1, forward strand.
CAAAATTAGCCGAAAGGAGCGCGTTCAGGATGTTCATGCGGCTGATGAAATCCAGAATGCTGTACAAGAGGCCATGCGGCGACAGGCTGATTCCCCACACCTCCCAAAAAGGCGTGGTCAACAACCCCGGGCTAAGGCGACCCGAAGGCGGCAATTGGAACGGCGTATCTTTCAGCGTAAGCGAGAAGAAGTAGGCCAGCATCAGCCCCAACCAGAAGACCGGCATGGAAACGCCGATATTGGCCCACAGCATGGTCAGGACATCAATCCAGGAATTATGGCGAACTGCCGAGATGACCCCAAGGGGAATGCCCACAATCAGACTAACCAACAAGGCGGCGAAACTGAGCTCGACAGTGATCGGTAAACGCTCAACCAGCAGATCAGTCACCGGCTTGGAAAAGCGAAAAGAGCGGCCAAAGTCGCCGCGGAAGATCTCACCGACATACACGGCAAACTGTACTGGAATGGGCTTATCC
>JBMFPJ010000131.1:0-5940 GCA_049969175.1 Anaerolineae bacterium
GCGGCCTGGTCGTGTGGGATCAGGGGGTGGGATTGCTCAGCAAGATCGGGGAGGATACCCCCCGTCACTGGTTGCGCGCCCTCGAAGCGCGACAAATGGATGTGCGCGGCATTCGCATTTTGCCCCAAAGGCTCGATCTGCGCTCCTTTATCGCCTACACCAGCCTGAACGAACGCAGCACTGGCAACCCTGTTTCGCACTTCGCCCGCCGTGGCCTGATCTTTCCCAAATCCTTGCTGGGCTATCAACCGCCAGCCGAATCCCAGGAAGACCGGCGCGTCCCCGATCCGCTTGCTCCGGCGCCCTCGGATATTCCCCTGGATTACCTTGATGCGCGAGCGGTTCATATTTGCCCCCTGGATTTTGTCAGCCAGAGTCAGCTGGTGGCTACCTTCAAAGACGGTTCCGCCACGACGGTGAGCCTGGATCCCGCTGCCGGTTATATGCTCCCCTCTTTTTTGCGCGAGTTACGTATTCTCTTGCAGGGAGTCACGGTTTTTCTGCCTTCCGAGGAAGAGTTGCGCTCTCTCTTCTGGGGGGAGACTCATGATTTGTGGGAGATGATCGAGGCCCTGGCCCCCTTTGGGCCGGAGATCATCGTGGTCAAGCGTGGCTCGCAAGGACAGCTGGTGTATGATGCGCTCGGGAAACATCGCTGGGAGATACCGGCCTATCCGGCGCGGTTGGCCGATCCAACCGGCGTGGGGGATGCTTTTTGTGGCGGTTTTCTGGCCGGTTACCTCAAGTTGTATGATCCATTAGAAGCGGCTTTGCATGGCAACATCTCCGCTTCGCTGGCCATTGTAGGCAGCGGGCCGTTTTATCCGCTGGAGGCGTTGCCTGGCCTGGCGGAAGCGCGTCTGCAGGCATTGCGTGATTGGGTGCGTGAGGTGTAAATGACGGCTTTCATCGAAAAATTACTGCAACTGGCGGTTCAAATTCAACAAATCCCAGCTCCTACTTTTGCGGAGCAAGCCCGCGCTGAGTTTGTCCGCCAGCAATTTATGGTTGAATCGCTTTCAGATGTTTTTCAAGATTCGGTGGGAAATATCTATGCGCGCCTGCCTGGTTGTGGTCAGGCCCGCCCGCTGGTGGTGAGCGCTCATCTGGATACCGTGTTCCCCGCCGAGACCTTGCTGCAAGTGCGCCGCGAAGCCAACCGAATTTACGGCCCCGGCATAGGCGATAACTCGCTGGGAGTGGCTGCTCTTTTGGGCCTGGTCTGGCTTTTGCGGGAGCGCGGGGTCGCCCTGGAGGGCGATCTCTGGCTGGTGGCCAATGTGGGCGAGGAAGGATTGGGCAACTTGCGCGGCATGGCGGCGGTTGCCGATCGCTTTGGCAAAACCCCCTGCGCTTATCTGGTTCTCGAAGGCCTGGCTCTGGGACATGTTTATCATCGCGCCATTGGCGTGCAACGCTTTCGCATCACGGTTCAAACCGCGGGTGGACATTCCTGGTCCAATTATGGAGAACCTTCGGCGGTGCATGAATTGGCCGCGCTGATTACCCGTCTGACCAGCCTGCCACTGCCGGCCCAGCCGCGCACCACGCTCAACGTCGGTGTGATTGGCGGAGGCACATCGGTCAACACGTTGGCGGCCGAGGCCTGGTGCGAGCTGGACCTCCGCTCGGAGAGTCCGCGCACGCTTTCGCTGCTGATCGGCCAGGTCCAGAATCTGATTCGTCTTGCCAGCCGGCCTGGGGTGGTGATTCGCGCCGAGGAGATCGGTCAACGCCCGGCGGGTGAGATTCCCGTCGAACATCCCCTGGTCCGCCTGGCTGAACGTTGTCTCCTTCATCAAGGGCTGGAGCCAGTGTTCACTTCTGGTTCAACAGATGCCAACATTCCCCTCAGCCAAGGGATTCCTGCCATTGTGCTGGGGATCACCACCGGTGGGGGCGCCCACACGCTGAATGAGTTTATTGAGGTTCAACCTGTGCACAAGGGGATGGAGCAGATTTTGGAATTCACCCAGCGTTGCTTTGCCCCTGAATTTTGAGGGAGGCAGAATTTTTCAGGTTTTCAACCCCAGCACTTCATACACGACCAGCGGTTGATTTTTTCCTTTGACCCAAATGGGGGGAATTTTTTTGACCTCTACCTCTGCCTGAACGCGCAGGTAGGCATCTTTGCTGATCAGAATTTGATTCTCGGCTGCCTGTTCTTGAATCCGTCGGGTGGTATTCACACTATCGCTGATGGCGGTGAATTCCAGCCGTTTTTCGGTACCAATCCAACCCAGCACAGCCTCGCCGATGTGAATGCCTGTGCCGAAAAAGAGATGATCTTTTTCAGGGAGCTGCTGGTGCAGGGTGAGAATCGCATCCCGCAGGCGCAGCGCAGCCTTGACGGCTCGCAGGGTGTGATCGGGTTGAGGCAACGGGGCATTGAACCAGGCCATGATGGCGTCGCCCAGGAATTTATCTACTGTCCCTTCTTGTTCCAGTACTGCTTCGGTAGCAACGGCCAGATAGCGATTCAGCACTTCCACCAGCTGTTCGGGCGTCTGTTTTTCGCTGAAGGAGGTGAAGCCACGTAAATCGGCAAACAGGATGCTGATTTCTGCCCGCTGCCCGCCGATGGGCAAACTGTTGGGGGCGATTTGAGCCAGCACTACCGGCGAGACCATCCGCTCCAGCAGGCGACGCTGTGCCTCCAGCTTTTTGCGCTCGGTCAGGTCATCCAGCACAATGGCAATGCCTTGTGTGTTCTGGTTGGCATCCTTGAGCGGCGAAATGGTGACGCGCCAGTCTGCCGGGCCGCGCCCTGGCAATTGGGGGCTGATTTCCCAATCCACAATGGCTTTCTCGGTGGTGCAGACCTGCCGAATGGCTGGCTGAATCGTGGTCGCCAGCGAGGGCCAGATTTCCTCCAGGCGGCGCCCGATCATTTCGTCCGCAGAGCACCCCAACACTGTTTCGGCTGCCCGGTTACAGGAGGTGATGCGTTCCTCCACGTCGGTGGTGATCACGCCACTGGCAATAGAGGCGAAGATGTTGTCTATCCTGTTCTTCAACTCAGTGACCTCGGCCAGGGTGCGCCGCAAGGAAGAAAACAAGCGGGCGTTTTCCAGAGCCACCGCCGCCTGATTGGCAAATGCCATCAACAGGTTGCGCTCGCTTTCACTGAAGATGCCACTGCGAATGCGGTTATCGGCGTAAATCACGCCGATCAACTCATTTTTGACTTTGAGCGGCACGCATAAGATGGAATGCAGGTTGAAGGCGATTACACTTTTTTGTTCCCCAAAACGTGGATCCTCCCGGGCATTGGTGGTCAGCACCGCCTCGCCCGTCTCAATGACCCGTTGGACGACGCTACGGCTGATGGTCAGCTCGGAGGGGGCAAGGGTGGCCTGTTCCCAGTTGCGCGCCGTGCGGATGATCATTTTCCCCTCATTGTCGCGCAACATCAAGAACCCTCGCTCGGCGCGCGTGATGCGGACGATGTTGTCCATGACGATACGCAATACATCATCCAGGTTCAGTGACGAATTGATCACCTGTCCGATGTTTGCCAGTGCCAGCAAATGGCCATGTTCTTTTTCAAACGCTTCGATTTGCCGCCCCAATTTTTCCAGGCGGATGGTAAGGTTGTATAACCCTTCCATCGTTCCGGTGGGCAAGGAATGGGCGCTTTTTTCTAGCGCCTGGCGGATGTTCTTCGCCTGTAATGCCAGGGTTTGAATTTGATCGTAAAGGTGAAGGGATCGCGTCTGCTCAAAACTCATACGAATCTTCCTGAAGGCCAAAGCGAGAGCGCAACGCCTGCAATACCACCTTCCAGGCGGCGCGGCGCGCCCGACGGACATCGCCTCTCTGCCGACTATACAGGGCTACCTGATGCTCATTCAACAACACATCAATCGCCGCGGCCGCCGCAGGGAGCAGAGCGCACAGCGCTGCGGCGCGTTCCGCGGCGGTGGCGTGCACGGGTGGTGGTTTGCCCAGCCAGCGCAGGCTCAGGTTTACGGCATGAAAAGCACGTTCCAGCGGTGAAGAATCATTCCAACGTACCCAACGATCCAGCCAGCGCGGTGATGGCAACCCCTGCTGCCGATACACCTCTTGCAGGTAACGCGGGAACTTCCGCCCCACCTCAAAACGCCGATTGACCAGATACTGGCCGAAAACGACCAAAAGTGGCAACCCGAATCGGAAAATCAATGGCGCAACGTCTCTTCGCAGAGTCTGCCAGAAAGAGGGCGATGCCTGGTTTGACGTTTTGCCCGAATCGGCCTCTTCCAGCGGCAGTGCCCGCCGCGGCGGGGCGATCTGCCCGCCCCCCGCGCCGGCCTGGGGCGGCTCCAGAGGCCGAATTAACGGTTCCTGGTTGCCCGTAGGTTCAAACTCGACCCAGCCGATTTCAGGAAAATACACCTCTGGCCAGGCATGAGAATGTTTCTGGCGTACCACATACACAAATTCGTCTTCCCGGCCAGTCAATTGCGTGCGTTCTTGCAGCTCTCCCTCCGCAAAACCAACTGCCAACCGCGCCGGCACACCCACCGAGCGCAGCAACATCACTTCAGCGCTGGCGTAATAATTGCAAAACCCCTTCTTTTCGTCGAATAGCACCCAGAGCAACGGCTCGCGTCCCTGGGGCACGGGCGGTAACGTGTCGCGATATTCGATCTCATGGCGCAAATAATCGGTGATGGCGGCGGCTTTGTCGTAGGGCGTTTGGGCGTTGCGGGTGATTTCCTCCGCCAGCAGACGAATCTGCGGCGCAATTTCGGCGGGGATTTGCAGATAGCGCTCCCGCACCCAGGTCGGATACACCGTTCCGGCGGCGCGCAACTCCCTGACGCTGGGATTGGCGATTCGGGCGCGGACTTGATAGTGGGCGCCCGCTTCGAGGGGGGGATCCGCCCTCCAGGTCGCCACATCCACCCTCTCGTCTGGCGCGAGCGTTGCCAGGAACTCCCCTGGCACATTGACCCAAACCGGTTCCGCCGCCGCGTAGATCGTGCTCTGGCGTGCCAGTCTCACTGTCACATCCAGCAACATGGTCACGCGGCGCCCGCCAACGGGCACGGCCAGGTCACTTTGCTCCGGTCGAAAGGCGGTGGCGACGGCAGTCGGGTTGCTCCATTGCCCGCCGGAATACGTCTCATAGGCCCAGGCACGCCAGTAATAACGCGGCGGCCCGGCTTCAGGGTTGCTCACCGTTACGCTAAACACAGCGGTTTCACCGCGGGCTGCCTCTTGACCCAGCCAAAGTCGTGGGCCGTAAAAATCGGCGGTGTTGTTCACCGTCATGGTGCGCGGAGATTCCAGCGGACGAACGGCCTTTTCCAACCGGTCGCGCAGCGGGCGGACAAATTCATTCCACGAGCGTGCCGCCGCTTGAATGCTCTCCAGCGAAGGTGGCAAAGTCCAGGCGACCAGAATGAGAATGGCGGTTATCGCCAGCAATCCGCGCTGAAAGTCTCCCAACGCCTCCGCCGTGATGAAGACCCGTTTTTCCCTCCACTCGGCCTGCTTGTGCTGGAGGTAGAGTCGTCCCAGCAGGAGCAACGCCAAAAACAGATAAAGCGCCAGCGCCCAGATGCGCACAGGAAGGGAAGAATCGTAAATCTGGACGATGATCATCACCATGCCGGTGGGCACGACTGCGATCAGATAACTTTGCTGGCGTGCCAGGCTGTAGCCGGCGGCGGCGCCTATCAGCCAGTAAGCCAGCACGGCAAAGGCCACAAAAAACAGGGCATCTTCCACATCTTGCCCGCGGGCAAACTGCCCGGCAGATCGCGCCAGACGCTGTCCCACGAGAAGGAGCTTGCTCCACAGCCATTCTTCGCGCGAGATCGCCGCGGTCAGCTGCAGAGGGAACATCACCAGGGTATAGAGGACAAACAATCGCCTCACCGCCTGGCGCCGAAACCTGCTATGCCCCAATGCCAGGCCCAAAAGCACTGCCCAGGCGCCGCTGGTTTG
>JBMFPJ010000132.1:0-5937 GCA_049969175.1 Anaerolineae bacterium
CGATGGATTGGGCTACCTGCTGGTCCGAAATTCAAAAAGAAGAACTGGTGCTCGGCTCAGATTGGCCAGCGGAACGGGTGCACGTGGGCGGCATTCCGTCTTACGATGGCTATTTCCGCCGGCAGTGGTTGATTCCGCGCGAAAAATATTTTGCCCTGCATGGGTTAGATCCCCAACGTAAGCTGATCTCGTACGCCAGTAGCTTTGTCCATTTTGCGCCAAACTATCCGAACATCGAGGCGCTGGCCAGGCTGGTAGCTTCGGATACGCTGGCCGAACCGGCGCAATTGCTCATTCGACTGCATCCCAGCCATTTTCAAGATAAACCGCAAATCTTTGTAGAAGAGCGCCAGCGCGTTTTTGAGCTGGAGAAAAAATATCCCCATGTTCACGTGGTGCAACCCGTGCCTTTGGGCGGCTCGCTGGGCTACTACGGCGGCGAAGACATGGAAGAAAAAGCATCCATGCTGGCTTACTCCGATGTCTTCGTGACGGTGTATTCCACTATGGTGGTCGAGGCTGCCGTGCACGATACCCCCATCGTCTCAGCCGTATTTGATTCGCCCAATGGCTGGAATCATCCAAAAAAATATTCCCTCTCGCTCAAAGAAATTGGCAACTGGCCCACGCATCAACGCTTCCGCCAGGCCCGCGCCGGCCGAGTGGCAGCAGATGAGCAGGGATTGCGCCAGGCAATCAATGCCTATTTGCAAAATCCGCGGCTCGATTCTGCCGAGCGCCGTCGCTTTATCGAACAAGAGATCACCTACACCGACGCCACCGCCGGCAAACGCACCGCAGAATTTATTTTGCACGTTTTAGGAAAAAATAAAACTGGCATGGGCGCTACTTACTTAACATCAATTCGGGATAAGGACGAAGGGAAGCACGGATGAGCCCCGTAATTTTGAGAAAGCCCTGTTTCCTCGCCGGGACATCAGTGGTTGATCCTGAGTGCATAGGTTAAAATAACCTTATGATAGCCACCCTACGCGGCGAAATCAGCCAGGTTGAAGATCACGCTTTGATTGTAGAAGTGGGCGGGGTGGGATTGCGCGTTTTCGTCCCGGCGCCAGTGCTGGGACGCGCCAGGATAGGCGAGACCGTTTTTCTCTTCACCCATCTGGTGGTGCGCGAGGATTCCTTTGCGCTCTATGGCTTCGAATCGCAAGCTGATCGCGATCTCTTCACGCTTTTGCTCAGCGTGGATGGCGTCGGCCCCAAAGTAGCTCTCTCCGTCCTTTCCACACTGAGCCTGGATGCCGTGCAACGCGCTGTGTTTGCCGAAGAGAGCGAATTGGTCAGCCGCGTGCCCGGTGTGGGGAAAAAGACCGCCCAAAAAATTGTGCTTTACCTGCATGACCGGCTGAAACCCAGCGACACGCTGGCGAAAGTCGCCACCCTCTCCGATGTGGATAGCGAAGTGCTGGCCGCCCTCACTGCATTGGGCTATTCGGTCGTTGAGGCGCAGAGTGCGTTGCAATCTCTGCCCAAAGATGCACCTCAAGAGGCAGAAGAGCGCCTGCGCCTGGCATTGGGATACTTCAGCAAATAGCCAGCAGCATATAGAATTGCTCTTGAAAAACTATCCCAACCGCGAAGATTTTGTAGCGCGACATTCATGTCGCTTTAGGTGCGGAATGAATTCCGCGCTACGATTCTGCAGCGAATGACACAAATGCTGCGAATTTTCTTTGAGAACGTGTTTTGAAATTCATGTTCCAACCACAGATGAACACAGATAAATTGGATTTACAAGGTAATTTCATCCCGTTTTCTTCAGAATCAGTGTTTATCCGTGTTCAGCTAGGTAAACCCTGATTTATAAAACACGCTCTTAGAGTCTATGGAGGAAAAATGACAAATCCCAGAATCGCATTTATTGGACCAGGAGTGATGGCCGAGGCCATGATCGCCGGCCTGTTGCGCAAGGGGTTGGCCCAACCGCAAGAACTGATTGCCGCCGGTCCCCGCGCTGAACGGGGTGAAGAACTCCGCCAGAAATATGGCATACAGACGACCACCCATAACGCCGCGGCCGCCAGCATGGCGGAGGTGATCGTCCTTTCGGTCAAACCCCAGCGACTCTCGCAGGTGATGGCGAGCTTAGGTCCCATTCCCATCGAGGCCGTAGTGCTTTCAATTGTGGCCGGCGCGTCGATTCAAAAGATCAGCAAAGCATTGAAACATGCAGCCATTGTCCGCTCCATGCCAAATACGCCGGGACAGATCGGCGAGGGCATCACCGTCTGGACAGCCTCGCCTCAAACCACCGCGCCCCAGCGCGAAATGGCGCGGCAAATTTTGGGGGCGCTGGGCGAAGAAATTTTCGTAGAGGACGAAAGTTATCTGGATATGGCCACGGCTCTCTCCGGCACTGGCCCGGCGTATGTTTTCCTTTTTACCGAGGCATTGATTGATGCCGGCGTGCACATGGGATTTCCGCGACGGATCGCCGAGCAGCTGGTAATCCAAACGATCAAAGGGTCAATCGCCTTTTATCAGCAGGCAGGTCGTCATCCGGCCACACTGCGCAATCAGGTCACTTCGCCAGGCGGGACTTCAGCCGAGGCGCTCTATTATCTCGAAAAGGCTGGCTTCCGCACGGCACTCTCGCGGGCGGTTTGGGCAGCTTATCAGCGCTCACTGGAATTGGGCAAAGAAAAGCCGATTCATATTCCAGATACACATGACAGCGAAGCAAAGTGAAATTCCACAAATTACAGGTTTAATGTGTCATTGGCGAGCGAAGCGCCTACCCCGAGCGAAGCGTGGGGGAAGCAATCTCTGTTTTCTTGCCAGGAGATTGCTTCGGCGGAAGTGCGCCGCCTCGCAATGACACCGAATTCGTGATTTACGAAATTGGCAAAAACTGTGCAAGCGGTCACAAAGGGATATAATACCGCCTGGAATTTCCCGAATCCTTTTCGGATGGAGTGACTATGGCAAAACTGAATTGGCTTCGTCAGGAGATTGACAGCCTGAAAGAACAGGGGTTGTACAATCAAATTCGTACCATTGGCTCGGCACAGGGCGCCTGGTTGATTGTGGACGGTAAACGGGCGCTTAATTTTTGTTCGAACAACTATCTGGGCCTGGCCAATCATCCCCGCATTGTGGAGGCAGCCAAAGAGGCCACGCGCAAATACGGCGTGGGGCCGGCGGCTGTCCGCTCGATTGCGGGAACGACCGCTTTGCACGTGGAGCTGGAAAAACGCCTGGCTGTGTTTAAAGGGGTGGAGGCCGCTATTACCTTCCAGAGTGGCTTCAACGCCAACTTGGGCACCATCCCGGCGCTGGTAGGCAAAGAGGATGTCATTTTCTCCGACCGGCTCAACCACGCTTCGATCATTGACGGTTGCCGTCTTTCTGGGGCGCGCATTGTGGCCTATGAGCACAATGATCCAGCGGCCCTGGAAACAGCGATCCAGCAAAATGCCGGCACCTACCGTCGCGGGTTGCTGGTCACCGATGGCGTTTTCAGCATGGATGGCGATATTGCTCCGCTGCCCGCGCTGTACGAGGTAGCCAAAAAGTATGATTTACTTTTCATGGTAGATGATGCTCATGGCGAAGGGGTATTGGGCAAAGGCGGGCGCGGGATTGTAGATCATTTTGGCCTGCATGGCAAAGTGGATATCGAGGTCGGCACGCTGTCTAAGGCCTTTGGCGTAGTCGGCGGCGTAGTTGCCGGAAATGCGCTGATCATCGAATGGCTACGGCAACGCGGTCGCCCCTTCCTGTTCTCCTCCGCCGTCACCGCGCCAGATGCGGCTGCCTGCCTGGCGGCGATTGACCTGCTCGAGGAATCCACCGAACTGGTGGACAAACTCTGGGAAAACGCGCGCTATTTCAAGTCTGAGATGAAGCGCCTGGGATTCGACACAGGGATGAGCGAAACACCCATTACCCCGGTCATGTTGGGGGAGGCACCACTGGCTCAACAGTTCAGTCGCGAGCTCTTTGAAGAAAATGTCTTCGCCATGGCCATCGGTTATCCGACTGTGCCCAAAGGGAAAGCGCGCATTCGGGTGATGATCTCCGCCGCCCATGAGAAGGAGGACCTGGATAAAGGGCTGGAGGCCTTTGCCAAAGTTGGCAAAAAACTGGGTGTCATTTAATTCTGGCAGGGGTGGGGAAACCTCCCCCTTTTTGCTATGTCTCACAAACAAGAAGAACACACCGCTCACCTCAACCATCGCGCCGCGCTGAGCCGTTTTGCCTGGCTTTCCATTGGCGCGGCTGTGCTTACCATTACCCTGAAAACAGTGGCCTATCTTTTGACCGGCTCGGTCGGCCTGCTCTCGGATGCCATTGAGTCGATCATCAATCTGCTGGCGGCGGCGATGGCCCTGGCCATGCTGACCATCGCGGCTCGTCCACCGGATGAAAGTCATCTTTACGGGCATGGCAAGGCCGAATATTTCTCCAGTGCCCTGGAGGGAGCGCTGATTCTGGTGGCGGCGCTCAGCATTGGTTGGACGGCCATTGAGCGCCTGCTGCACCCGCGCCCTCTGGAAGAATTGGGAATCGGCCTGGCGGTTTCAACGTTAGCCGCTGCGATTAATTTTGCCGTGGCGCGCATTTTGCTGGCGGCTGGGAAGCGCCATCGCTCCATCACGCTGGAGGCCGATGCCCATCACCTGATGACCGATGTATGGACCTCCCTCGGTGTGCTGGGCGGGGTGGCGGTGGTTGCCATCACGCACTGGTTGGTCATCGATTCGCTGGTGGCAATTGCGGTAGCGCTGAACATCATTCGCACCGGTATTGGGTTGCTGCTACGTTCCATCGCCGGGCTGATGGATGCCTCTTTGCCAGAGGCTGAACACAGGCAAATTGAAGAAGTGCTGGATAAATATCGCCAGCGCGGCATTCAATTTCACGCCCTGCGCACCCGCCAGGCGGCTTCGCGCCGTTTTGTGTCCGTTCACGTGCTGGTGCCAGGAAAATGGACCGTGCACGATTCTCACCACGTGGCAGAAGACATCGAGCAAGATATTCGTACCGCCCTGCCCGATACAATCGTCTTCACTCATCTGGAACCAGTGGAAGACGAAATTTCACTGCACGATATCCCCCTCGATCGCCTCTAGTTCTGTCTGTAAGCGCTCCCACTCGCTTAATTTTTCATCCATCTCGCGTTGAATGCGGGTATATTCCTCCCCCAGGCGAGCCACTTCGCTGGCATTGGCTGGGGGATTTTCCAATTGGGCGCTGACTTCGGCCAGCTTCTGCTCCAAAGAAGTAATGAGATTTTCCAATTGCTGTAATTGAGCAAGGCGCCGTCGCTCTTCTTTGCTTTTTTCGTTCTTTGCTCTTCGCTCTGGAGCAGGAACCCGGCGTGGTTGCACCGCGCCGTCTTGGGAGGCAGCCAGCCGCGCTTTTTGCCGTTCACGCTCTTCTCGGAGCTGAGAATACGTTCCGTTATAAACACTCAAAGCCGATTCATCCGGGTTGATTTCCCAAATTTGGGTAGCCAGCGCATCCACCAGGTAGCGATCATGCGTCACGAGAAGAATCGTACCGGGATATTCATCCAAAACGGCTTGCAATACTCCCTGAGAGGGAATATCCAGGTGATTGGTCGGCTCATCTAACAACAGCAAATTAGTGTCTTGCAAGGCCAGTTTCGCTAGGGCCAGGCGTCCGCGCTCTCCACCCGAAAGCAAAGAAACTTTTTTATACGCATCATCCCCAGAAAACAGATATTTGCCCAAATAATCACGAATCTGGCCAGGCAACCAGTGGGGCATCACCGAGGCAATTTCCTCAATCAGCGATCGTTCAGGGTCCAGGCCCTCGTGTGCCTGAGCAAAGTAACCCACATGCAGGCTGGCACCTAAAAGCACCTCGCCCGAAAGGGGAGGAATCTGCCCCAGGATAGTCTTCAAAAAAGTCGTCTTACCTGCGCCATTGGGGCCGATGAGCGCGGCG
>JBMFPJ010000133.1:0-5925 GCA_049969175.1 Anaerolineae bacterium
CGTCAGGCCGCTGGAGATGCCTTTTTGCTGGCCTGCGGAGCGCCTATCCTGCCCTCCCTGGGATTGTGCGATGCGCTGCGCGTTGGCCCAGATGTCAGTGGGGTGTGGGAAAATCGGCGCGATGCACTTTTGCTCGCCAACCCAACCACGCCTGCGGCGAAAAATGCCATCCGCACTACATTGCATCGACTCTGGTTGCGTCCCTTGCTCCACACCGACCCGGATGTGGTCTATTTTGCCAGCCAGGGCAATTCACTATCCTCCACGCAAAAACAAATGTTGCAAGACCTGGCATTGATTTGTAATTTCCGCGCCACTTCCGACCTGCCCCAATGGCTCACCGCCACCGAGCGCGAAGCATTGCGCGATTTCTTGCTGGCAACGCCCAATGTGCGTCAAACCGGACGCTATACTTTTGAGATCGATGGTCGAACAGTGGATTTTTACTCTGCGCTTTCTTTGCCCCACCCATCCACGGCCTGGGATCGCCTGCAAGCAGCCATTGTGGCCTGGGCAGGAAATCAGCCATTTCTCTTACGCCTTCTTGACAAAATGAATACGAAACGGCTGGAGCAAATGAAAAAGCACGTATAATCGGGCCGATATGACGACTTCCCTGTTGCTGACTCGCCGTACCATTCGCCGCTTCAAGCCGGACCCCGTGCCGGATTCCGTTATCCAGCGGATTCTCGCCACAGCGATTCACGCCCCTTCTGCTCACAATCTGCAACCCTGGCGATTCGTCCTTCTCCTCCCCTCTGTCCCTGGAATGCGCGCCCGACTTGGAGCAGCGCTCACTTCCGCCATGCGCCGCGATATGGCTGCTGAGGGCGTGCCTGAGGCAGAGATCAAAACGCGAGTAGTCCGCTCTCTGCGCCGGTTAAACGAAGCCCCCGTAATCATCATCTTGTGTCGGGATGTCCACGCAGTTCGTGAGCACAAAGTGCAAGATGAAATTATGGCCATTCAATCTATCGCCAATGCCGGCACCTACCTACTGCTGGCAGCACACACCGAAGGCCTGGGCGGCAACTGGATTTGCTGGCCGCTCTACGCCCAGGCAGAAACCCGTTCTGCCCTGGGGTTACCAGAACACTGGGAGCCACAAGCCATGTTCTTTTTAGGTTATGCGGATGAAACACCCAAAGAAAAAGATCTGAAGCCGCTGGAAGAAGTGGTATGGGTTGCTACAGAGGAGAAGTAAAACGTATCTACTCAGACATGTCATTGTGAGGAGTGGCGCCTAAGCGCCACGACGAAGCAATCTCCCAAATGCCAGATTTGATCGTTGAAACAGAAGATTGTGCTTCGGACGAGCCTCAGCGTGACCCTTCGTGGCTCGAGGCGCCACTCGCAATGACATTTGCATTCGTTTTTCTCTCTGGCTGAACAGTTACGGGAAAACATCTCAGGATTGAAGCACTCCCCATGAAAATCACCGCACTTGCTGGCGGGGTTGGCGGCGCAAAACTGGTCCACGGCCTCGCCCAAATCCTCCCTCCCGAAGACCTGACCATCATCGTCAATACCGGCGATGATTTTGAGCATTTTGGCCTGTACATTTGCCCCGACCTGGATACGGTCTGCTACACACTGGCGGGCCTGGCCAACCCCGAAACGGGTTGGGGGCGCGCCGGAGAAACCTGGAAAGCCATGGACAATCTGCGCCGCCTGGGTGCGCCAGATTGGTTCAATCTAGGAGACAGTGATCTGGCCACCCACCTGGAGCGAACGCGACGATTGAAAGCAGGCCAAACACTCACCCAAATCACTCACGACTTTTGTGCAGCATGGGGCATCCACCATACCATTTTGCCCATGAGTGACCAACCGGTACGGACAATGGTGAACACGGTGGAATATGGTGAATTGCCTTTCCAGGAGTATTTTGTTAAATATCGCTGCGAGCCACGTGTCCACGGCTTCCGCTTCGCAGGCGCTGAGATAGCGGAACCCGCCCCGGGGGCGCGCGAAGCGCTCCAGGCCGCCGATGCGGTGGTCATTTGCCCATCGAATCCCTGGGTGAGCATCGATCCTATTTTGAATGTCTTAAAATTGCAGCCGATGAGTCGCCCTCTGCCTCCTGTTATTGCCGTATCTCCCATCATCGGCGGACGCACAGTCAAAGGGCCAGCCGCCAAGATGTTTACCGAACTGGGGATCGAGCCTTCGGCGCTGGCAGTCGCAGAGCATTATCGCGGCTTGTTGCGAGGTTTCGTGTTAGACACTGTGGATTCATCTTTCCAGGAAGCCATCCGGCGGCTGAAGATCGAACCGCTGGTTGCCGGAACGATCATGCAAAGCACAGAAGATCGACGGCGACTGGCAGAAGCTGTGCTACACTTAGTCGGAAAGATTTTATGACACTTTGGGCCATTGTTCCCGTCAAACCCTTGCGGCGCGGCAAATCACGCCTGGCTGGTACACTCTCAGAAGATGAACGCACTTTTCTCAATCAATATTTGCTGGAAAGAACGCTAAAAACTCTTGTAGAGCTGAAAGAGATCGAAGAAGTGTTGGTCGTCAGTCGCGACCCGCAAGCACTGGCCATCGCCCGTCATTTTGGCGCCCGCACGGTTCGCGAAGATGGCGCCCCTCAACTGAATATCGCCCTGATGCGGGCTACCGTCGTTGCTCAAGTCTATTCAACGCAGGCCGTACTGGTCTTACCCGTAGACCTGCCATTACTGAACGCAGATGATCTTTTGACTTTGATTCAGCACGCCAGCAATCCCCCCGTGGTGGTCATCGCACCCGATCGGCATCACAAAGGCACAAATGCTTTACTGATTTCGCCTTCGGGTTTGATTCAATATGATTTTGGCGAAAATTCGTTTCAGCGCCATTGTGAACGCGCCCGTAAGGCTGGAGCGCGGCTGGAAATTGTGGAGCTGCCCTCGTTGAGTCTGGATTTGGATTTGCCAGAAGATTTAGAATTGATCCGAAATTTGAACGGCCTCCCGGATAAAACCTGATTTTTTACAAGGAGAATGCTATGACCGAGCGTGTTGCCTTATATTTGCAAGATTCCCACGATTTGCGCGATGGATTGGAGTACGTCCGCTATGCGGAGGCGCGCGGTTTTGAAGCCGTCTGGCAGGCGGAATCGCGGCTGGTGCGCGATGCAATCGTGCCAATGGCAGCCTACGCAGCCGTCACCGAGCGGATCAAGGTCGGTTCCGGCGTGATCAACAACTGGACGCGCAACATTGGGCTACTGGCCGCCACATTTCTGACACTGGATGACCTGGCGCCGAATCGCATTATTTGCGGAATTGGAGCCTGGTGGGATCCGCTGGCCAAAAACGTGGGCATCGAGCGCCGCAAGCCATTGATAGCGATGCGCGAGACGGTCATCGTGTTGCGGCGCTTACTAAATATGGAACGCGTGACCTTCCATGGCGAATTCATCCACGTAGAAGGCATTGAGCTGGACGTCGTGCATGGCCGCCGCGAGCCGCGTCATGTTCCGATCATGATCGGCGCAACCGGAGATCAGATGATGGAACTGGCAGGCGAAATTGCCGATGGGGTGGTGCTCAACTACTGCGTTCCACCCGAATACAACGACCGGGCACTTGAACTACTGGATAAGGGGCTGAGAAAAGCCGGGCGAAAAATGGAAGACCTGGATCGGCCCCAATTGATTGTCTGCTCGGTAGATGAAGATCACGACAGAGCGATTGACACTACCAAGATGCTGCTCTGTCAATATCTGGCGCAGCAACCTCACATCGCGAAAGCATCTGGCGTATCCGATGAGGTCGTACACGAAATTCAATCCATTTTGGGTTGGCCGGCCACCAAAGAGCAAATTCTAAAGGCAAAAGACCTGGTGCCAGAAGAACTGGTGCATAAAATCACGGCTTCAGGTACACCTGCCGAGGCTCGCGCCAAAGTAGAAGAATACAAAAAGCGCGGTTGTACCTGCCCGATCCTGTATCCGGTTGGCGGAAATTTCAAATTGTTGATAGACACTTTTGCTCAGTAGTAAGCAAAAAGCACCTCAACCCTGGGCCAGTTCTAGCTGCCGATATTCAGGCAATTCGATCATCGCCGGGCGTTCCTGCTCGGCGATTTCTTCAATGTTCAGGAACAGGCGACCGCGTTCATACACAAGCAAAAGTGTCATCCGTCAAATCATTACGTTTTTCACCTTGACTCCATTCCTCGCCTGCGATATTCTTCTGCTGTTCAGACCGACTGGTCAGTCTATAAATACCTATGCAAACGAACCTGCCGGATACCCGTGAGCGGATTCTCGAAGCCGCCGTCAAAGTCTTTGCCAGCAAAGGCTATCACGATGCCAAAGTAGATGACATCGTCGCCGAATCGCACACTTCAAAAGGCGCTTTTTACTTTTACTTCCCCAGCAAACAAGATATTTTTCTGGCCCTGGTAGATACATTCGCTAAGCTTTTGGAAAGTCGCTTACGTCAACGCCTGCAGGAAGAGACTTCTGGCATGGCGCGCCTGGATCAGGCCTTACAAATCTGCCTGGAAATTTTTGGCCAATATCGTTCCCTGGCAAAAATTGCCCTGATTCAGGCAACCGGCCTGGGCGAAACTTTTGAACAAAAGCGTCTGGAAATCAACGAACGGTTTGCCCGCATCATCAAACAAAACCTGGATGAAGCTATCGCCGAAGGTAGCCTGCCCGCTCAGGACACCGAAATTGTTGCCTACGCCTGGATCGGTGCATTGAACGAAATCGTTTTGCGCTGGATTTTTACCGGACAGCCCGATCCCGAACAAACCTTGCCTGCCTTGCGCGCATTCCTGTTGCGCAGTGTCGGTTCTTTACCAGAAAAATCCCTTCCATGACCTCTCTTTTACGCTACGTCATTCCTTATCACGATGCCAATCCAATCAAATTCCTGCGCTTCGGCGCTGGAATGCCACGTTTTTACTTCCAGAACGAACAATCTTCCCAGAGCGTTGCTGGGTTGGGCATTGCCGCCCAAATCGAAGCCAACGGACGCGATCGTTTTTTTTACCTTCACCAGCACCTCAAAACGCTGAAAAAACGCATCACCACCCTGCCCGCATCTGACGAATTCCCCTCCCCTTCGCTTTTTTGTGGAGCAGCCTTCTTCTCAACAATTGAAGCAAACGAGTGGCGCGCCTTCCCGGCCGCCGCCCTGATCCTGCCGCGCTACACACTCAGTCAGATCAACGGCCAAACGTTCTTTACCCTCAACCTGCCCCTTCTAGAAGATGAAACGCCTGGCGAAGCCGCTCGCCGCGCCCAATATGAAGCCGAAGAATTCCTGCTCGCTCTAGAATCAGCCATCTTTCCTCTCCCTGCTCCTGTAGAAATCACCTGGCAAGAGAACGATTTTGCGACATGGCAGCGTGCGGTGAACGAAGCCTTACAGCGGATTTCCCTCGGCGATTTGCGCAAGATTGTCCTGGCGCGCACCTGCCATGGCATCGCCACCCACCCTCTCGATCTTTCCAAAGTGCTGGAGCACCTGGGCGAAACTTGCCCGACCTGCTTTCACTTTCTCTTCGAGTTTCGTCCTGGATACGCATTCTTCGGGGCCACACCAGAGCGGCTCATCCGCGTTGACCGGCAAACGCTGACCACCCTGGCCCTGGCCGGTTCAACGCACCGCGGACTGACCCCCGCTGAAGATGAAGCCCTCGCCGCCGATCTGTTGGCCAGCCCCAAAGATCGCCACGAACACGCCATCGTCGTGGAACATATCCGCCGAAGATTGGCGCCGCTCACCGAAAACCTGAGCCTTCCTTCCACCCCCGACATCTTGCGCCTGCCCAACATCCAGCACCTGCGCACCCCCATTCAAGCCCGCTTGCGCCCAGGCATCAGCGCCCTGAATGTCGTCGCTGCCCTGCACCCCACCCCCGCCGTCGGGGGACAGCCCCTTGCCCCCGCTCTGGAACTGATCCCGCGCCTGGAGA
>JBMFPJ010000134.1:0-3572 GCA_049969175.1 Anaerolineae bacterium
GTTATAGGAGGCCATCATGTATCCATTCCCGCTACAGGCTTTCCAAAGCGTCAGCGCTCAAAACCCATGGACATACGTCCTGTTTGGCGTGATCGGCTTTTTCTTTGGCTACATTCTGGAACTTTCTGGCTTTGGCAACTCAAAGAAACTGGCGGCACAGTTCTACTTCCGCGATCTGACCGTGCTTAAAGTGATGTTCGGGGCCATTGTCACTGCCATGGTGCTTCTCTTTACCATGATCGGCCTGGGTTTTCTCGATTACAACCTGGTCTATGTCAATCCCACTTACCTGTGGAGCGGCATCCTCGGCGGTCTAATCATGGGGATCGGCTTCATCATCGGTGGATTTTGCCCTGGCACCTCGCTGGTGGCCGCCGTCACCGGGAAAATTGACGGCATGTTCTTTGTGCTCGGAGCGCTCTTTGGCATCTTCCTCTTTGGCGAGACCGAACCGCTCTTCGACCACTGGTGGCAGACCAGCGGTTACCTGGGGCGCTTCACCATCATGGATTGGTTACACCTGCCCAATGGTGTCGTCGTGACCCTGATCATCCTGATGGCACTCTTCATGTTCTGGGGGGCCGAACAATTGGAACGCATCTTTGGTAAACGCGACCTGAGCAAAGAGCCGAAAATGCGTATCGTTGGTGCAGTTGCCCTTTTTGCCCTGGCACTCGGCACCATCGTGATCGGTACACCTGCGCCCGATACCATGTATCAGCGCGTGACCTTTAAGCGCACCCAACCCGATGGCTCTGCACGCATTCTCACCGCCGACCAGATGCTTGCTGAACGTCTGGCTTACCCCAGTCCGGCGGAAGTCTATAAGACCATGTTCGACAATACCCTGGTTACAGTATTGATCGACGTCCGCCCGGAAGCTGATTACAACCTGTATCACATCAATGGCGCCATCAACATTCCATTGGAACGTCTTCCCCAAATTGCTCCTCGCCTGCAAGCCACATTTACAAACAACACGGTTTATATCTTGATGAGCAATGACGAAGATCTCGCCACTCAGGCCTGGAAATATCTGATTGGCAAGGGCATCAAAAACGTTTACATCCTGGAAGGTGGCATCAATAACTGGATCGCCTTCTTCGGCAAAGATGACCCCGAAATTAAGGCGCGCACAAACGCCGGCCCGGAACAACTACGTTACATTTTCCCGGCGGCATTGGGCGCGCGCTACCAGTCATCTTATCCTAGCCCCATCAAATATGAAGAGCTAGAATTTGAACCTCGCATTCAGCTTGAACTCAAACGCGATAAATCGGGTGGTGGCTGCGGCTAAATAGCTCTCAGATCTACAAAAGCCCCGAAGGCAAAGGCCTTTGGGGCTTTTTGTCACTTGCGAGGAAGGCGAATCTCCTGTATAAGTAGTAGTGAGCCTTTGTCAAAGCAAGCTCAAAATCGCTCTCATTTTGCCTATGAAAGCCTTTCTCAAAAAACAAATCGCTTTACCCCAAGATCACGGATCGTGGGTTTTCATCTTAAGCCCATTGTTGATTGGTATTTTTGCTGGCCGGGCATTTACCTTCGCCTCGTTCAGTCTTTGCCTGGCTGCCATGGCTGCTTTTTTAATCCGGCAGCCGGTAACTGTTGCCATCAAAGCCTATTCGGGGCGACGTCCTCGCACCGATCTCCCCGCGGCTCGCTTTTGGATAGCGCTCTATAGCATCATTCTCGTCCTGGCACTGGCCTATCTGGTATGGCGGGGCTTTAATGATCTTCTCTACCTGGCGATTCCCGGCATTCCGGTTTTTCTCTGGCATCTTCATCTCGTCAGCCGTCGCGCCGAACGCCGCCAGGCCGGCGTGGAAATTCTGGCGACCGGCGTTCTTTCGCTAATTGCCCCTGCCACCTATTGGGTGGGAATCCGCCATTATGACCCAACCGGCTGGTGGCTCTGGCTGCTTACCTGGTTGCAAAGCGCAGCGAGCATCGTCTATGCGTATGTTCGCCTCGAGCAACGCGATCTGGCTCAAAGTCCGGGGCGAGCCGCCCTGTGGAGAATGGGCCAGCGCGCCTTTTTGTACACATCCTTCAATGTAGTACTGACATTCCTGGCCAGTCTGTTCGGTTGGCTGCCCCGCTGGCTCTTTCTTCCCTATCTCTTGCAGTGGGGCGAAACATGGTGGGGCATTTTCCACCCGGCAATTCGCTGGAAGCCGATCAAAATCGGCATTCGCCAGCTCATCATTAGTACCGCCTGGACCATCCTGTTTATCGTTTTCTGGTTGGCAGGTTAAGGAGAAAAAATGGATAGCATGACCTGGGAACACCTGACCGACGTCTATGGACGGCTGGAAGCCGAATTGCTCAAAAGTTATCTGGAAGCGGAAGGAATCCGTGTGGAGATTTTTCAGGAAGCTGTCGGGCATCACATCTACCCTGTCACCCTGGATGGACTGGGACGGGTGCAAATCTTTGTGCCCAAAGAAGATGCAGACGCTGCCCGTACATTGCTGGAAGAATATCGCGCGGGTACAGGCGAGGCCTCTGAAGAGTAATAAGACAATCCGTGCGCCTGGAGGGAGTTTTCGCTTGTCGCTCAAATGACAAGCCTCTATAATAATATAGAAGTATTCGCCACGGTTTTGCCGGGGTAGGAAAAATCCATCAACGCAGGAGAAAACTATGGACTTTGACCTGAACGAAGAACAGCGCATGTGGCAAAAAGTAGTTCACGATTTTGTGGTGGCAGAAGTGCGGCCCAAAGCGCGTGAAGTGGACGAAAAAGAAGAGTTCAATTGGGAAGCAGTGCGTAAGATGGGGCCATTGGGCCTGCTTGGATTGGTGATTCCAGAAGAATATGGCGGTGCAGGAGTGGATAGCATCAGCGCCGCCATTGCCATTGAGGAACTGGGGTGGGGCTGCGGATCTACTGCGCTGGTCATTGCAGCCCATAACAGCCTGGGCACTGGCCCCCTTGTTCGCTATGGGAGCGACGAACAAAAGAAAAAATGGCTTCCCCTTGTCTCTGATGGCAAGCACAAACTGGCCGCTCTGGCCTTGACAGAGCCCGGTGCCGGATCGGATCTGCAAGGTGGGGTAAAAACACGAGCAGAAAAGCATGGGAACGAATGGGTCATCAACGGCGCAAAAATGTGGTGCACGAATGCCAGCATTGCTGAATACATCATCGCCCTGGTGCGCACGGACCCTAAAGGAGGGTCACACTCGTTGAGCATGATTCTGGTGCCAACCGATACACCTGGTCTGAAAATTGGACCAGCCGAGAAGAAAATGGGACTACACGGCTCCCCCACTCATGCAGTGACCTTTGAAGATGTACATGTTCCGCTGGAGAATCTGGTTGGCGAGGAAGGGCGTGGGCTACAACAGGCACTGGCGACTCTGGATGGCGGACGGATTGGAATTGGTGCGCTTGCGGTTGGTTTGGCGCAAGCGGCTTTGGAGAGTTCTATTGGCTATGCGAAAGAACGCCAGGCCTTTGGACAGCGCATCGCCGATTTTCAGACCATCCAAATCAAACTGGTCAATGCAGCCGTCGAGATCGAAAACGCTCGCACCATGATCTATCGCGCCGCCTGGTTGAAAGACAG
>JBMFPJ010000134.1:3582-5878 GCA_049969175.1 Anaerolineae bacterium
CCCTACTCAAAAGAAGCCGCTATGGCCAAACTATACGCCACTGAAATGGCCGAACGCGTTTGTCACGATGCCATTCAAATTCATGGTGGCTACGGTTATAGCCGGGAATACGAAGTCGAGCGGATGTACCGCGACGCTCGCCTGATGACCATCGGTTAAGGCACCAGCGAAATTCTCAGGTTAGTCATTGCTCGTCACCTGCTGGCAGGATCATGATTTATTTCAGGTAAAATATGTGACAAAATAAATCCAAATTGAGTTTATAATTTATTTGCAATTTGTTTCACAATTACTAACAAAAGGAGGCTGCCATGCTCGTCGGTGAAAGAATGTCTCGCCCCGTCATCACCATCAGTCCCGATCTCCCGATTCACGTTGCCCTGGATATGTTCAAACGCGAACATATTCGGCGCGCGCCCGTGGTCAAAGACGGAAAACTGATTGGGATTGTCTCGGAAAAAGATTTGCTCAACGCATCCCCTTCCCCAGCGACCAGCCTGAGCATTTGGGAAATGAACTATTTACTCAGCAAAATTACAGTCAAAGAAGTCATGACCAAAGACGTTCTAACCGTCACTGAAGATACCCCCATTGAAGAAGCAGCCCGCATTATGGCAGACAACAAAATTGGCGGCTTGCCAGTGGTCAGTGACGGGAATGTCGTGGGCATTATCACCGAAACCGACCTGTTCAAAATTTTCCTGGAACTGATGGGAGCACGCAAAAAAGGCGTGCGCGTGACGGCTCTCGTGGAAGACAAACCTGGTCAGCTAGCGCAGGTCACCAAGGCTATCACCGAAGCTGGCGGTAACTTTGTCGCCTTTGGCCAATTCGGCGGTCCGGATGCAAGTACGGTGATGATCACTTTCAAAGTCGCTGGCATAGAAAAAGACACAGTCAAAAAAGCGCTGGAAAACATCGTGAAAAAATTCTGGGACGTGCGGGAGATTTAGTCTTCAGAAACTCAAGAACGCGAGGCGATACGCCTCGCGTTCTTGAGTTTATCCACCCACCAATTTTTTTAGCTCAGACACCTCACTGGCAGTTAAATATCGCCACTGCCTGGGCTTGAGATTGCCTAAGCGTAATGTGCCGATACGAACACGAATGATCCGCACAACCGGTAGGCCAAGCATTTGCCCGATCTTCCGAATCTGGCGCTTCCGTCCCTCCCCCATAATCACCCGAACCCAGGCACCGCGCCCTTCTGTAGATTCAAAACGAACAATCGCTGGCGCCGTACGATAACCATCTTCCAGCACCACCCCACGTCGCCAGGCATCTAACTGTTCTTCATCGGGGCGACGGGCCAAAAGCACTCGATACTCTTTTTCATGCCCATAACGGGGATGAGTCAATTTATTGGTCAGATCGCCATCGTTGGTCATCAACACCAGGCCTTCGCTGTCAAAATCAAGCCGTCCAACCGGATACAAATGCCCAGCAACCGGGATCAAATCGCGGATCGTGGGGCGATCATCCTGCCCTTCGGCAGCAGAAATCACCCCACGTGGCTTATAGATCGCAATATACGTCAGAGATTCGGCAGCCGAGATCGTTCTCCCATCTACGGTGATTTTATCCACTTGCGGATCGGCTTTCTGACCCAAAACGGCCACCTGACCATTGACCCGCACCCGCCCTGCCTGAATCAACAATTCGCAGGCACGACGAGAGCCATAACCTGCTTGAGCAAGTATTTTCTGAATACGTTGTGGTTCCATAGCCCCCTATTATAAGGGGTTAATATCAGTTCGCGACAAACTCTGGCTACTCTGAATCTATAGTTTTCTCAATGCCTGGTAAATATGTCGTTCCTCAACACAAAACCAGCCCTACCCGGCTATCCAATGTAACGGTTGTGCAATTTAAGGCCAGTTTTCACGCTTTGGCCGCCAGTTGTACAAAAATCAGGAGAATAGCAGAAACTGCATTATTTATGATATTTATCATAATATTGACAGAGCCAAAAAGGACTGATATACTGGCTTTTGACATTTTTGAGTTTATAGCATGACACCTGTGAAAAGCACACGCGACCGTATTCTTCAAACCTTACTGCGTCGGCCCAAAATGACCATTAACGAATTGGCCGAAGCCGTAGGCATTAACCCCATTTCTGTACGTCACCACCTGACCAATTTACAAATGGAGGGGTTAATCACCGCCGAAGAAGAGCGACATGGCGTGGGCCGCCCTCGCCTGGTTTATTCATTAACTGAAGAGGGTCTGGAAAGATTTCCCACCCGCTATCTGCGGTTAACCACTCGCTTGCTCGCTCAAATGAAAGAAAGCA
>JBMFPJ010000135.1:0-5785 GCA_049969175.1 Anaerolineae bacterium
CCAGCGTCCCTTCGCTGCCGGCCAACAAAGCAGCCAGGTTGAAATCACCAGCGCCCAGCGGAGGATAGCCATGCGTCCCCTGCGGGCCATAGGCTGCCTCCCACCGCGGCGGCACCGCAGGCGACCAGGGCAGCAAGTAGTTTAGGCGGTAGCCAGCAGAGTTTCTCCACGAATGGGGAAAATACTGGCGAATGGCCGCGGCATAGTTCTGGCGGATTTCGCCTACCGTGCGGATCAACGCCGAAAACAACGAATCGCCCTGCCAGGCCTGCTGTTGCCGATTAAGATTCACCTCTCCCCAAGTGGCCAGGCTGCCATCGGCCAGAATCGTATCGGCCGAGATCAGATGATCGGCAGTCATGCCATATAAAATCGAGTGGGCGCCAGTGGCGTTGTTGCCAATGACGCCGCCCAGCGTGGCACGTTCGGCGGAGGCCGGGTCAGGGCCAAATTGCAGGCCGAATTTGGCAGCCTCTCGGTTCAATTTGGCCAGCACCAGGCCCGGTTCAACGGTGGCTGTGCGCGCTTCGGGATTGATCTCAATTAAGCGGTTGAGCCAGCGCGAAACATCCAGAATCACCGCCTGGCCAATGGCCTGACCCGCCAGCGAAGAGCCGGCCCCGCGCGGCAAAAGCGGCAAGCGAAAACGAGCTGCCAGTTCTACCGCGGCATGTAAATCTTCTTGTGTGCGCGGCAAAAGCACACCGAGCGGCTCGATCTGGTAAATGGAGGCATCGGTGCTGTAGAGAATGCGCGCGGCCGGGTCAAAACGGATGTCGCCGTGGAAATGCTTGCGCAGTTCGGCAATGAAATCAGCAAGGGGAGTATCAGCAGGCTTCATAAGTCGGTGGGAGTTCTCCGCCAGCGCAATTCGCGCACATGTTGGCTAAGCAGGTAGAACGCTGCTCCCAAAATGAGCAAAGCCAGCGTCTGCCGCCAGAAGTGGAGCAGGAACAAGATGCCCGTCACTAACGCCAGCAGGCTGGCCACCCGTCCCAGGGTTTGGGCAAAAGCAGCCCGCAGCCAACCTTCGATTAAGACGAATAAAACAATGAGCACCAACACACCGCCGAGGAAAAAGGCAGGAGTGAGCAGCAAAAGCATGGCCAGACTGGCCAGGAGCAATCCCAGGCTAAGCGAGGCCCAGGTCTCCACCAGGCGCAGGTAAGGTGAACGAGGCGGCTCTACCGGTTTCGCCAGATGACGAATATGGGCGCGAGGCGACTCTCGCCACCCCTGGTGCAGGTCTTGCAGGCGGTTTTGCAGGTCGGCCAGTAAAATCGCACCTTCCGCAAGGGTGCGGCGCAGCTCATGGACTTCTTTGCTCAGAGCAGACATCTTTTCGGCTTGCCGGCTATGGAGTGCGACCAGGTAGCTGTTTCCTTCCAGGCCCTTGAGCAAAGCCCCCAAGTCCAACAGTTCTTGTGATTTTTCCGCCAGCTGCTGAGAAAGTATCTCCTGGCGCTGGCGGATTTGACGGTATTCTTCAGCCAGGAGGAGAGGCAATTCAGGAGGCGGTGGGACTTTGTCCAGGCCGGCAAAGCCCAAAGGATCATACCAGGCGCTGCGCGGCGTGCCGTCGCGGTTGTACATGGGGCCAGACGGAGCGTTTTCACCCGCGATGGGATCGCGCGCATACAATCCCCACAGGCCGCGATAGCGCGCCACCCAAGGGGTGGAATCATCAATCAGCACCGGCACCCAGCCCGCTTCCCCGCCCGATCCGATGCGCAGCCCATCGCCGCGGGCATAATCCACAAACGGGATACGAAACGGGTCGCCGACCGGCTGATCGAGGATGTCCGTCCAAAATTTACGCCAGGCCTGCGCCAGCCATTGAACCCAATTGGGTAAGGGCAGCTTGACTTCGGCCTGATATTCTCCCGGCCGAAAATAAGAGGCGTGCGAGCCAGCCCCCACAAAGACAAGCGGATGGCCGTCTATCACGGTGAGTTCGCCGCTATCGTCCCAACGACGGCGCAGATCATCTCCATGAAAATCGTGATTGGCATAGGCTACCCATTCAGGATAAAGATAGCCATCTTCTTCGTACAGATAAATGCTGATCGTTTCCCAATCAGCCTCATGATCATTGACTCCCTTAAAGCCGCTGCGCCAATTGTTGTAACAATAGAAAAACCAGTATTGCAACACCACCCAGCCATTTTGCCGCACCACCCGCCCGTAATAGACGTATTCTCTCGTCTGCGCGGACTCTGTGGAACCCCCAACCAATGGATCTCCCACCATTTGCAGATAGGCCAGTTCGGCCGCGGCGGCCACCGCCGCCGGCACCCGTCCCCGTAAAAGCAAGGTGAGCGAGAAAAGCGCGTCGAGCAGACGGGGCAACAATCCCACTCGCGCCAGACGGCTCAGACCTGCTTCGAAGCGGTCCTTGCGCTGGTGGTGAATGCGATTATGCTTATTGAGGGCATGGGCCGCCTCCGTCAGGCTGAGCGGTTCTACAAAGCGCAGGTAATGAACCGTGCCAAAGTCGGCTGGGCGTGGTTGCGCCAGAAGGTCTAAGGTCAAATCTCCCTGTTTGACCAGCAATTGGTCTTCACCATTGGGCAAATGCGCCCATAAACTGCACTCACGCACATATGCGGCCACACTGGTGGGAAAAAATGCTTCGCCGCGGGTAAAACAAGCCACAGGTTCAAAGCGCCGTAACAATTCCAACTCAGTGGCCGTTTTCGGCATAGAAGGGCGATCAAGGGTGGTCATCTTGTGCCTTCTCTGTAGAAAGCAAACCAAAGGCCAGCTGCACGTCGCTTTGAATCAGCAAAAAGGTAAGCAGCGAATTGATGGCCATGCTCAAAAAGTTTGCCTGAGCATACAGGTAGGTGAATAGATCCACGATCATGTACACCGTGATCCATAGAGTCAACGCCAGCCAGGACCAGCGACGCAAGCGGAAGAAATTGAACAGGATCACCAGCGCCAGAAAAGACAAACCCACCTTGAGCACACTTCGGAAGAAGAAATGAAGCTCCTCAGCATTCAAATTTTGCAAAGAGGCCGGGAAATCCTGCCAGAGCCCGCTGGCCCGCCACAACCAATCCGCCCCCTGGTAGAAATGAAAGCCAGCGACGCCGAGGGCGATGAATCCCACCAGCGTCACTGGAATAGGACGTTTGAAGCGTTGCTGTGCAACGGTACTCACTTCGCTTTGCCCTGAGCAGCCACCGCCGCGGCGGCGCGGGCCACCGCTTCAGGGTCGCCCAGATAGTAATGCTGAATCGGCTGCAAATTCTCGTTCAGCTCATAGACCAGCGGGATGCCGGTTGGGATATTGAGCTCGGTGATCTCCTCGTCGGAAATACGATCCAGATATTTCACCAAAGCGCGCAGACTGTTGCCATGGGCGGCGATCAGCACTCGCTTGCCCGCTTGAATCGCCGGGGCCAGGGTCGAACGCCAGTAAGGGAGCACCCGCTCAAGGGTCATTTTGAGCGATTCGGTAGAGGGCAATTGTTCGGGGGCAAGAGAAGCATAACGCCGATCAAAGCGCGGGTGGCGTGGATCATCCCAATCCAGCGCCGGCGGCGGCACATCGTAACTGCGGCGCCACACCTTGACCTGCGCTTCGCCATATTTCACCGCCATTTCAGCCTTGTTTAAGCCCTGCAGCGCACCATAATGCCGTTCATTGAGCTGCCAGGCATTGAAAACCGGAATCCATTCCAGTTCCAATTCCTCCAGTACAATCCACAGGGTGTGAATGGCTCGCTTCAGCACCGAAGTAAAGGCAACATCAAATTGATAGCCGCCTTCCCGCAGCAATTTTCCCGCCTCGTGGGCCTCCTCCCGCCCCTGATCGGTCAAACCCACATCGGTCCAGCCGGTGAAGCGGTTTTCCAGATTCCAAACACTTTGCCCATGACGAAGTAAAACCAGTTTGTACATCGCAACTTTACTCCTTTTGAAGTTAATTTTATCACTGCCGTATGGCCTCTTGTACATTTCACTTTTTCCACGTAGAATGCCAGCATGCCCGATCAAGACGTCACCCCCATTCGCCAGCAATATCTAGAAATCAAAAAAAATTACCCCAACGCCATACTCTTCTTCCGCC
This sequence comes from Anaerolineae bacterium, assembly GCA_049969175.1. Classification (GTDB taxonomy): domain Bacteria; phylum Chloroflexota; class Anaerolineae; order Anaerolineales; family Villigracilaceae; genus DAOUAN01. The sequence goes on from JBMFPJ010000135.1 coordinate 4,079, forward strand.
TGGGCGACTTTTACGAAACCTTCGACGAAGACGCCGAAATCACCGCCCGCGAGCTGGATATTGTGCTCACCTCACGTAACGTAGCCAAAGGGGTGCGCGTGCCTATGGCCGGTATCCCTTATCATGCCGTCGAAAACTATCTGGCGCGCCTGATCGAAAAAGGCTACCATGTGGCGATTTGCGAACAGGTGGGCGATCAGCCGATCAAAGGCCTTTTCCCGCGAAAAGTGGTCCGCGTCGTCACTCCCGGCACGATCATCGAACCGGGGCTGCTGCCGGGCGATGCCAACAACTACCTGGCGGCGGTCGTCCTGGACAATGAGCGGGCTGCCGTTTCCTATGCGGACATTACCACCGGAGAGTTTGCCGTTACTGAACTCCCCCTCGAGACGCTGCGTGCCGAACTGGTGCGCCTGCGCCCCGCCGAAATCCTCCACCCCGACAACCTGATTCTGCCGCTGGGAGAAAACCGCGGTAAGGGTGCTCATCTCACCCCCTGGCCAGCCTGGCGCTTCGAGCCGGGGAAATGCGAAGAGACTCTGCTCAACCACTTCAAAGCGGCCACGTTGGAGGGATTGGGCCTGAAAGGGCGTTCCCTGGCCACCCGCGCCGCTGGCGCCATTGTGCAATATCTCAAAGAAACCCAGCCCGAAGCCCTCAATCTGCTGGTGGCATTGCGCTATTACAGCCTGAACGAATTCATGACCCTCGATGCTACCACCCGACGCAACCTGGAACTGACCGAAACCCTGCGCGGTGAGCGCAAAGGATCCTTGCTGGGCGTGCTGGATCATACCGTTACCCCCATGGGAAAACGACTGATTCAACAATGGGTGAGCCAGCCCCTGCTCGACCTGGAAAAAATTCGTCAACGCCAGGAAGGGGTGCAATGTTTCTTCGAACACGGGTTGGAACGCGCCGAGCTGCGCGCAGCTCTCAAGCCCCTGGCCGATCTCGAACGACTCACCAACCGGATTTTAGCCGGTCACGCCCAACCGCGCGATCTAGTCGCCCTGCGCGAGACGCTCAAACGGTTACCGGCGATTCTGGCCATTTTGCAGAACATGCAGACCGAAGCCCTTTCTGGGGCCACATTGGATCCCTGTCAGCACGAATACAACCTGCTTCAGGCCGCCATTGCCGATGATCCCCCAGCCACGCTGCAAAACAGCGGCATCATCCGCCCTGGCTACTCCGCCGAACTGGATAGCGTCATCGAAGCCTCCCGTCACGCCCGCGAATGGATTGCCAACCTGGAGGCCACAGAGCGTGAGCGCACCGGGATCAAGACCCTGAAAGTGGGTTACAACAAAGTTTTTGGCTATTACATTGAGATTTCGCGCGGGGCAGCACATCAGGCACCAGCCGAATACATCCGCAAGCAAACGCTGGTCAACGCTGAGCGTTTCATTACGCCAGAGATGAAAGAATATGAAGCGCTGGTCTTGAACGCCGAGGAGCGCATCCGCGAGATCGAACTGCGCCTGTTTCGTGAGGTCTGTGCACAGTTGGCGAAATCGGGAGGGAAACTTTTGGAAACGGCACGTGCCCTGGCCGAAGTGGATACCCTCGCCGCCCTGGCCGAAGCCGCCGCTCTGGGTGGCTACATCCGCCCCGAGGTCCACGAAGGAAGCGAAATCGCGATACGCGAGGGCCGGCATCCGGTTGTTGAACAAAGCCTGAGCGGCGAGCGCTTCGTTCCAAACG
>JBMFPJ010000136.1:0-5784 GCA_049969175.1 Anaerolineae bacterium
AAAAGAGGCTGGCGGTGTAAAAACCGAGAAGGAAGGAGAAGAGATCAGGGGCGGGCATAAAAATCTATCAGCCAGCAAAAAGGATGCGCCCGCAGCTGGGGCAATGAGCCAGCTGGCTGGGGGAGCGGGCGATCTGTTGTAAAGCAGCGGTCAACGTCGTGCCGCAAGCTGCACAGGAGTTGTCGCTTACCTGAGCGACGGCCACGCCATGCCGTTGCTGGCGCAGATTTTGGTAAACGCTGAGCAGCTCGGCGGTTAGTGCGCTGCGCGTGGCCAGGCGTTCCGCATTTAATTGTTCCAGTTTCTTTTCCAGGGCATTTTGTTCGCCCACCAGTTGCTGGAGCCGTTCACTGCGGCGCACACTGGTTTCCTCCAGCCATTTCCCGGCCTGTTGCAGTCTTTCTTCAGCCTGTTCGGCTGCGATTATCGCTTCCAGTTCGCGCTCTTCCAGCGTGCCCAGGTGGCGTTTGAGGGCCGCGGCCTCGTTTTGCAAATCCTGGAGTTCTTTCGGGTTTTTGACCAGACCGCTATACAGGCGCGCCTCCACCTGTTCGATTTTGATGCGTTGTTCACGGGTGGCTGCCTCGGCCTCGCGCAGGGCGTGTTCTTTCTGGAATTGGGCCTGGCGCGCCGCCTCGAAGTTTTCCCTCGCCCGAAGGATCTCGGCGTCGTTTTCCAGCGTTTGGCGGATGGCATCCAGGCGTGCCTGGATCTGGTCTATTTGTAAATCCACTTGTTGCAAACGGTAGAGACCGAGGGAGAGACTCATAGGCTAATTATATACGCGCTGTGGCGATTTATTGAGTCACCGGCAGATTAAAGTAGTGGTAAATGGCCTGTGTCAGCTGAATAAAGAGCGGATTGACCTGATCCCAGATGGCCTGGACGGGATGGTAGCTGTAAATTGCCAGGACGAAATCACCGCTGGGGGTGTAAACAATGCCGGCGTCGCTGATGTCGTGGATGATGTCGTTTTGATCGCGGACGAATCCATGCTTGTGAGCCACCACGGTTCCATCCGGGACGCCGGCTTGAATCAGCGAGCCGAATTTATCCTGGCTCATGTAGTTGATCATCACCTGGCAGGCGGCCTGGTCAACCTTGCCGGGGAAGGCTGCTACCAGAGTCCCCCCGCCGCTTTTGGCACACTGGTAAATGTCGGTAAGCAACATGCCAATATCGGATGGTGTGGTTTGCACGTAAGGATCGGGATCGGTGAAAACATCGGTGCGGGAATTGGCTGGGGTGACGCGCCCGGCCAGCATGTTCGGGGCGCCGAGCCGGAAGAACCCGCCGATGAAGGTGTTTTTCAGCCCGATGGTTTCCATGTCGCGCGTGACGATCAAGGGGCCCTGAATTGGATCCAATTTTTCCATGATGGCATCGGTGGCGGCGTTATCTGATTTTTGGAAGACTTCCAGCAGCAGAGCGTCACTTTCCTGATCCACGTTGGCCCCTTTGTTGAGGATAAACGAGACCAGGATGGGAATCTTGATTGTGCTGGAGGCAGTAAAGGCAATATCCGGTTCGACGGGTATCTCCGTGCCCTGATTGATGGCGAAATGGATCTCCTGGCCGGTTTGCAAATCGGCCATGTATAGGCCAAGCAACCCATCGAAGCCGGAGAGATTGATAATTTGTTTGAGTAGAATTTTCAGGTTCTCTAAAGAGGGACGAGCAGGGGCGTTCTCGTTATAGCTGAGCGAAACAATGCGATGGGTGGGGGAACGCAGGGCATCTTCGATGAGCAGCACCGCACGCTCAATATCTAATGTGCGACCAGGTTGGCCTGGAGAAAAGTTGACACTGCCCGGAATGGGTTGGGCGGGGGTGGGAGGCTCATCGTAGCGCGCCGCGATCTCTGTCTGCAGGTAAGAGCGCAGACGCGCCTCCTCGATGGTCGCCCGCAAGGGGATGGAGATGGGCGCAGGAGTGCGATTCCATAAATAACCCCAAAATCCACCCCAGAACGATCCGCCTGTCCGAACCAGGTCGGCAGCGGTTAGCATACTTTCCACGTCGACTTTGAAGCCGATGACTTCAGGGTCTGCATGGATGACAGCATCGGCGTAATGAATTTCAATGGGGGAAGTGTACACTTCCAGCAAGCGTTGCGAGGCCTCGCTGGGCGTCAGGCCGCCAACGGGCACGCCAGCGATGGTCATCCCTGGGGGGTAATTGTTTCGCTGGCGGCTATAACTGATCAACGCAATGATGGTCAGCACCAGGGCGATACTGACAAAAAAGATCGAAATCCCTCGCAGCCAGAAAGTCGTGTTACGGTTCCTCACACCGCCTCCAAAATAGTGACATTAATCACCCAAAGAGTATAACACAATCAACTCAGGCACTTGTGCTAGAATAAGCCCTGCTGGCATGTGCTGGCCTCTGCCGCCACCTTTGATGTTTCTTCTGGAAGGGACCATATGCTTCGCTCATTTTTCATCTATCTTTCCAAAGCTGCTTGGGCCCAAAACCTGATCACTCACTGGAAATTTGCCTGGCGCGCTGCTTCGCGCTTTGTGGCTGGTGAAACGCTGCAAGACGCGCTGGTGGTGGTGCAAGAACTCAATCGCCGGGGTATTAATGCCACGCTGGATCATCTGGGCGAGCACACTACCACACCTGAAGAAGCCCAAGCAGCCACTGATCAAATCCTGATCACGCTGGAGAAATTGGGCAAGTCTGAGTTACGTGCGAACATTTCTATCAAACTTACCCAAATTGGCCTGGCACTGGATGAAAATCTGTGTGCCCAAAACCTGGAACGTATCCTGGCGCGGGCCAAGCAGAACAACAACTTTATTCGCATTGACATGGAAGACACCCCCTACACCGACAAAACCATCTCGCTGTATTATCAGATGCGCGAGAAGGGGTACAAAAACGTCGGTCTGGTGGTTCAGGCTTACCTGTACCGCACCGAAGCGGACGTGCGCCGTTTGCTGGCCGATAAAACTCCCCTTCGCCTGGTCAAAGGTGCCTACAAGGAGCCGCCTTCTTTGGCTTTTCCCAAAAAAGCCGATGTGGATGCCAATTTTGACCTGATTACCAAACTACTCATTGATGCTTCGCTGGCGGAGGAAAAGATCTCCCGCCTGAGCAAAGATGGCCGCTTTCCCCCCATTCCAGCCATCGCCACCCACGATGAAAAACGCATCCTCTTTGCCAAGCAATATGCCAGCAAGGTTGGCTTGCCGCAAAATGGTCTGGAATTTCAGATGCTCTATGGCATCCGCCGCGATTTACAAGAGAACCTGGCCGAAGAAGGCTATCCAGTGCGCGTTTACGTTCCTTTTGGCACGCATTGGTACCCCTACTTCATGCGCCGACTGGCCGAGCGCCCGGCTAACGTCTGGTTCTTTATTTCCAACTTCTTCCGCGGATAGCCACCCTACCTGCCGCTGCCTTCAGACTTCCGAAGTCACCTCGACCTCGGAAGTCGTCTTTTTTGTGGTAAAACAAGGGCATGCCCGTATTTCCCCTCGCGTTGGTTACCGGTGCGGCTCACCGCCTGGGAAAAGCCTTTGCTCTCTCGCTCGCCCGTCAGGGCTTTGCGGTTTTGTTGCACTACCATACGGCTCAAGAGCAGGCGGAGCAAACTGCCAGGGAAATCCGCTATCTCGGCATGCCGGTCTATCCCTTTCAGGCCGATTTGAGCCAGCCGGAACAAATTGAAACCCTGTTTACCTTCCTGGATATGCTGCCCCATCCGTTCAAGGTGATGGTCAATTCGGCAGCCATCCTGCAGCGTGGCAATATCCAAACACTCCCTCACGCCGATTGGGACCTCACCCTGGACATTAACTTGCGCGCTCCCTTTTTGTGTGCTCAGCAGGCCGCACTGCGCATGGAGGCGGGCAGCCTGATCGTCAACGTCAGTGATGTGGGCGCTCAAAAAACCTGGAGTGCTTTTCCTGCTTACACCGTTAGCAAAAGTGCGCTGGAGACTCTCACCCGCATCCTGGCGCGTTCCCTCGCCCCGCAGATTCGAGTCAACGCCCTTGCCCCCGGCCTGGTGCTCCACTCCGATGTAGTTACCAGCGACGAATGGAAGCGCCTGGTGGAACGTTTGCCGCTGCGCCGCCCGGCTGCGCTGGAAGAAATCACCTCTGCCCTCGAATTTTTAATCAAAAACGAGTATATTACAGGCCAAACCCTCGTCGTGGATGGGGGCTACTCCCTGCTATGAAACTATCCTTCTTCCAACGTCACCGAACCTTTGTGTTGGATGTTTTGATCTCGCTGGCGCTCCTTTCTGCCGCGCTCTGGTATTCAGCGAAATTTTTCAACTATTCCATCCCGCCCTTCGAAGATGCCGCCATGCTCATGCGTTATGCTGAACATCTGGCCCATGGCGCTGGCATTGTTTGGAACCCCGGCGAGCCTCCGGTAGATGGGGCAACCGATTTCCTGTTCATGGTCAGTGCCGCCGCTTTGATTAAGCTCGGCTTTTCGGTGGGGAGGGCCGTGCGAGTCATTGCCTTCCTTTCCCATTTGCTGACCATTTTGCTGATTTATTGGGTCAATCGGCGTTTATGGGGGGCCAGCACCGTCCTTGCCGCCTTTTCTGCTCTGTACCTGGCAGTGGGCACGGGATTTGCCTATGTGACCGCTTTCTTCGGAACACCTTTCTTCGCCCTCGCCGGCGCTTCTACCTGGACCTTCGGCCTGCTCCTGACCCTGCGCGACGATCCTCCCCCCTGGCTGGATCTCGCCTTTGCCCTCAGCGGCCTGGTGACCGGCCTGATTCGCCCGGAAGGGGTGATCCTCTCCGCTTTGATGTTGGTCGCTGTGTTGGCATTGCGCGGCTGGAAGCGCTCCAGGCGCACGCTGACGATATTTCTGGTTGTGTTTTTGCTGTTGGGCGGGGCTTATTTCCTCTGGCGCTGGCACTATTTTGGCTATCCTTTGCCCAATCCGTTTTACAAAAAGGGGGGTGGGGTTCTCCACATGGCCTCTTTGCTTTCCTCTTTACTGAACACAGTGCGTCTGTGCGCTCCCTTCCTGCCTGCCTTTGTGCTTGGCTTTCGTTCCAGGCCAGGTGCCCGCCAGAGCCTGGCGTTTTTGATCCCCATCATCGGCTTTGCGCTGGCCTTTATTTTGATTTCGGATGAAATGAATTTTGGGGCGCGCTTCCAGTATGTGCTCTTGCCCTTGGTGCTGCTTGACTGGTATCCGCTCGTGCGTGGACTCGCTCCAGGGTGGCCTCCGCAGCCTGCGGGTCCGGGACGAGGCGCCTGGATAGCCGCCGCGGCGTTGATCGCCTTCGGGCTGTTGTTTTACTCCGGGGCGCAGAATTGTTTTCTTTCCTTCCCACAACAAACCTGTTTTGCTGCCTATTACGCGGATGGCCGCTATGATGTAGCCCGTATGCTTTCGGAGTATCGCCATAAGGGTTATGTGATGGCTACCAGCGAGGCCGGCTTGTTGCCCTTTTATTCGGGATGGTATGCGATTGATACCTGGGGCTTGAATGACCCCTGGATCGCTCATCATGGCGAAGTTACTGCGGAGTATCTGGAGCGTTACAAGCCACAGTTGATTGTCTTTCATGCTTATTATTCGCCGCTGGTGCCGCCGCGGTTAAGCGAAAAGAACCTGGCGCAAGATTGGTTTCGCATGACCATCACGCTCAAGGATTACGCCGAGAGCCATGGTTACATTCTCGCTGCGGCCTTTGGGGATAGCCCTTATGATGTTCATTATTATTACGTGCGTTCCGATTTTGAAGATAGCGCCGCCATTGTCAATCGCATTCAGAAGATCAAATATGTGTGGCCC
>JBMFPJ010000137.1:0-5720 GCA_049969175.1 Anaerolineae bacterium
AGTCGTTAAACCGCTTTAAAAATTTTGTAGGAAAATTGTGTAGAAGTTTCCTTGACAAGGTACAGATTCATCCAGATAATAGGACACATGCTCACATTTGCCCTCATCATACATTTTTCATCCATCTTCAGGGGAGAAAGCGGCTCGAATGGCTGAAATTCCGCTCATTGTTGAAGAGCTTTCCTTTCGTTATCGCGACCGCAGCGGGGCGGCAATTCAGAATATTTCTTTCGAGGCTCAGCCAGGGGAGATTCTGCTCATTGCCGGGGCTAGCGGTTGTGGCAAGACTACGCTGATTCGTTGCATCAATGGCCTCATTCCACGCTCTTACAAAGGCGATTTGAGCGGGCGGGTGTTGCTTTTTGGCAAGGATACGGCTGGTTTACGTCTTTCCCAAATTTCGCAAACGATCGGCACCGTGCTGCAAGACCCGGAGCGGCAGATTTTGGGCACGAAGGTACTGAACGAAGTAGCTTTTGGCTTGGAAAACCTTGGCCTGCCACGGGATGAGATTCTCAGCCGCGTGGATGAGGCCCTGCGCTTTTTAAAGATTTCCCATTTGCGCGAGCGCGAGACATTCAACCTTTCGGGTGGGGAGAAGCAAAAAGTGGCACTGGCCGGTGTGCTGGCCATGCGTCCTTCTATCCTCTTACTCGATGAACCCCTGGCCAGCCTGGATCCGGCCAGCGCCCAGGATACGCTGGAGGCGGTGCGTCGCCTGGCCGATGAAGGCCTGACGGTGTTACTGGTGGAACATCGGGTGGAGGATGTATTGCGCATTCGTCCAGATCGGGTGATGTTCATGGCCGATGGGCGGATTCGTTACCTGGGCGATGTGACGGGGTTATCAAGAGTAGTGGATTATCGTCAGGTGAAATTGCCCGCAGATGCGATCGTCGAGCGTGCTCGGCTGGATCCGCCACCAGCGGAGATGAAAGTCCTTCCAACGGTAGCAGGTTCGGAGCCCGGCGGCGAAGCGCTGGTGAAGTTCGAAAATGTGGCGTTTGGTTATGATGAGCGTGAGGTCTTGCATGGCATTAATCTGGAGATCAAGCGCGGCGATGTGATTGCTGTGCTGGGTCCAAACGGAGCAGGGAAGACGACGTTCGTCAAACATGCGATCGGCCTGCTCAAGCCAAAGTCGGGTCGGGTGTTGGTGAATGGACGCGATACGCGCGAGGCCAGCGTGGCTGAAATTGCTAGCACGCTGGGATATGTGTTCCAGAGCCCAAGTCACATGCTGTTCGCGCCGACGGTTTATGAGGAGCTGGCGTTTGGCCCCACGAATTTAAATCATCCCAAGGAGCAAATTGCAAAGGAGGTGAGAGGAGCGCTACAAATTGTCAACCTGGCTGATAAGGAGAAAGATCCCCCCCTGGCCCTTTCGTTTGGGCAGCAGAAGCGCGTGAGCATCGCGGCGATCCTGGCCATGCGTTCCCGCATTTTGGTGATGGATGAGCCGACGGCCGGGCAGGATTATCAGAATTACATGAATTTCATGGATGCGATTATGCAAATGCCCGGTTTCGAGGCGATTTTGTTCATCACACACGATGTGGACCTGGCGGTGATTTACGCCAATCGGGTGTTGATGATAGCGGATGGCCGCGTGGTGGCGGATGGCGCACCGCAGGACGTCTTACGCGACTTCGACCGGCTGGAGGCGAATCGCCTCGTGCCGACCTCTTTGCTGGCGCTTAACCTGGAGCGTTTCCCGCAGACGGGGCGCTTTTTACGGGCGGAAGCGCTGGCGCATTTTTAATCTACATACTCAGAGGAGAAGTGCCATGGATAAGAAACTGACAAATGTAGTTCTTGCTTTGCTTTCCATTGCCGTGATTTTTGCGCTGGTGATTTTTGTCTTCGGCAATATGCTGGGGTTGCCCAATTTCCAGACCGACCAGGCAACCGTGCCGCTGCGTTTTGCCTTTGTCTTCCTGGGCCTGCTGATTGCGTTCGCGGTGTATTACTTTACTCGCGAGAATAAGGTTTGGGAAGTGGGGACACGCGAGGTAGTGTGGATGGCCATCGGCGCGGCCTTGTATGCGGTTTTCTCCTGGTTGTTCAATGGGACGGTCTTTGTGGTGCCGTCGTTGAGCCAGGTGGCGTTGCGCCCGGCGATTGCGATCCCGATGTTTTTTGGTTATGCCTTTGGCCCGGTGGTGGGCTTTTTCACCGGCGCGGTGGGCAATATGTTCGGAGATGCGCTGACCGGCTTTGGTCTGTATCCGCAATGGAGCATTGGCAATGGCCTGGTCGGCTTTATCGCGGGCATGGCTTCTTTGTTCGCCGACCGGAAGAAGAGCATGGATACTGTGTTGTGGGTGAGTGGCGTGCTGGCTGCTTTGACGGTGGTGTTGTTCTTCTTCAACCGCAATCAGCCGAATATGCTGTTCTTTGATCCGGCCAATAATATCTTCGGCGATGCGCAAATTTCGCTCTTTGCCGGCGTGGCCATTGTCATCGGTTTCATCCTCGTTTTGGTGGTGCGCTTTGCCTTTGGGCAAAACGAGGACATCGCTGCGGCGGTGACCTGGGGGATGCTGGGCAACATCCTGGGCATTGGCTTCGCGGCGATTTCTGACATCTGGATCAATGGCTTCAGTCTGCCGGCGGCGATTGTGGGTGAGTTCCTGCCTGCTGCTGGCCCGAACCTGATCTTCGCCGCGATTCTGGTGCCGTTGCTGGTGGTGGCTTACTCTTCTGTTCGTCGCCAGTCGGGCCGTTAGTTGTGAATCCCTTTGGGGGTGGGGAGCGCCCTGGGTGGCCCCCCCCTCTCTTCTAGATGGATGCGCTTTTGCTATGTTAGTGGCCTGGCGATACCGTCCGAGAAAATCTCTCATCCAGTGGTTTGATCCGCGCGCCTGGTTGATCTTTTATGCCTGCGTGCTCTTTTCTACGCTCGTCTTTTGGGACGCGCGCTTTTTGCTGTTCTTTTTTCTCCTGGCCGTGTTTGTCTTTTTGACTTCAGGGGTGACATGGAAGGAAGTGCGCCGCGCATTTTTGTTCATCGTCGGCTTTGTGCTCTTTTTTGCGTTTCTGACTTTTCTCACCGGCCGGGGGGGAATCGAAGTTTATACGCAGGAGCATCTCATCAAGCAGTTCCGGGCTCCATTTTCCATCCTAGGCTGGACTGCGGTGTTGGACATTACAGTTGAGCGCCTGTTTTTTGCCGTCAGCCAGTTCATTCGTCTGGCGACGATTGCGCTGATGACCATTTTGATCCCTTACTCGCTGAATCCGGCGCTGTATGGGGTCACGTTTCGCGGGTTGGGTTTGCCGGATAAACTGGCCTATGCCATGGATTTGACCATGCGCTTCATTCCTACCTTTGGGCGGGATTTTCAATTGACCATGGATGCGCAGCGCGCTCGGGGCTATGAGCTGGAACGTTTCAAGGGCGGTCTGCTTGAACAGGTGCGCAAGCTGGGGCCGATTTTTGTGCCGGTGACCATTCATGCTATCATTGGCAGCGAGGATATTATTGATGCTATGGATTTGCGCGCTTTTGGCGTTGGTCCGCGCACCTGGTTGGATCAGTTGACGTATCAACGCAAAGATCGGGGGCTCATCTGGCTGGGCATTTTCATTTTGCTTGCTTCGGTGGTGTTGGGCATGCTGGGCTATGGCAAATTCTGGGTGCCCGAAGCTTTGTTGCGCCTGGCAGGAGGATGAGCGAATCTGAGGGGTTTTGCCCTGTTTTCCCCTGGGGCGTGTCTGACTCGTGAAAACAGGCGACCAACCGCTGGCTGGCCGCCTGTTTGCTTTGGAATTTCGGAGTGGGTTTAGCCCTTCAAAAACCCTTCCAGGGCCTCTTTGCTGATGCGGTAGGCATTGCCGATCTTTCTGGCTTTCAAGTCGCCAGCCTGGATGGCGGCGATCACATCTTCTTCCGAAACTTTCAAAATGGCGGCAGCCTCTGCTGGGGTCATCACTTCGGGAATGTCGGCAGGTTTGGCCGTCCCCGCTGACTGCTGCGATTGCATTGCGGCGGAGGTGGCCTGTTGCATCAGGTTGCCAATGCCCATGCCCGCACCGATGCCCGCCGTCAGGCCGGCACCGCCGCTGGGATTTTGAGCAGCGTCACGCATTGCATCGGCGGCCTGCAATTGGGTGTAAGTTGCCATATCAAGCATACCCATCGCCCGCAGTTCTTCCGCTGATTTTTCGGAGGGCTTCAGGTTGCCGATGTAAAATGATTTCAATGCCAGCCCAATGGCGGCAAAATCATCCTGGGCTTTGGCGCGCACCGCAGCCCCAATCTCTTCTGTGAGGCCGATGATTTCTGGCACCGAATGCCGTGCTGCCGTTTCACCGAGCACATCTTGCAACTTGGAGAGCAGCATGGTGCGCAGCCGCTCTTCGATATCCGCAGTTCGATAGCTGCCTTGTGTGCCTACAATTTGGGTGACAAACTGTTGCGGATCGGCCACCTGGAAGGAATACGTGCCAAAGCCCTGCAAAAGGGCCACCCCCAGCCCCATGCCTGGGTTGCGGACAATGATCGGCTGTGGCGTGCCCCACTTGCGGTTGGCAAATTCCTTCATCGAGACAAAATACACCTCCGCTGGGAACGGCGTGCGGTCATTGAAGGCTTTGCCGATGAAATCAATCAACAACGGAATGTTTGCCGTTGTCAGGGTGTGTCGCCCCGCCCGAAAGACATCCAGGGCGTTTCCATCGCGGAAGAAAACTGCCGCTTGCGCCTCACGGACAATCAATTGCGAGCCAATGCGAAAATCACCAATCCCCTGTTCCGGAAAACGGTGAACGATCTCCTCTGCCATCTCGCTGGGATATTCGATCACATCAAAAATTCTGGCCATAGGTCTCTCCTTTTCCTGTTGAAGGTCATTATAGCCCAATCAACCTGGGTGACAACGTTCCTTCTTTCCTATTTACGCCTATCCATCCGCCCGGTTGCGCTCTCGGACATGGGTTTGCCGTGACCCCCATTTTTGATCATCAAGATCTCGGCCAGGATGCTAACGGCGATCTCTTCCGGCGTTTCTGCCTGAATTTCCAGCCCCATGGGGGAGTGGACGCGGGCGATCTTCTCTTCGGGCACGCCCTGCGCTCTCAAGGCCTTGACCGTAGTGGCCCATCTCCGCTTCGAGCCGATGACCCCGATATAGGCTGCCGGCGTCTCAAGCAGCGGAGCCAGGCCGGCCGCATCCACGCCAGTCCCGCGCGTGGTCAGCACGAAATAGGTTTGATTCGTCACTTTGAGGTGTTCCGTTAATTTTTCCAGGGGGACGGGGTAATACGCTTCGGCGCCGGGGATTGTCTCCGGGTTGCAGAACTCCGGCCGATCATCCGAGACGGCGAGGCGGAAGCCCAGCCATTTGGCCAGGTGAGCCACCGCCTGCCCCACGTGTCCGGCGCCGACGACCACCAGCAGGGGTGGGGGCAAAATTGGTTCCACAAATACCTCCACCTGGCCGCCGCATACCCCTGGGTCACCGCGCGAGGGGTCGGCCATATTGTAATGGAGCAGGCGCGGTTTACCCTCCGCGATGGCCATCCAGGCCTCGTCGAGGACGCGATGTTCCAGGTCACCGCCGCCAATGGTGCCAATGAAACGCCCATCGGGGTAAACCAGCATCTTGCTACCTACGTGCCGCGGTGTAGAACCTTCACTTTTTACGACGGTACATAAGGCGGCGGCTTCGTGATTTGCCTCAATTTCGGAGAGAGCCTGAAAAATGGATTTCATGTGT
>JBMFPJ010000138.1:0-5669 GCA_049969175.1 Anaerolineae bacterium
ATGAGCGGGGGGCAAACCGGTTCAGGTAATGATACTCCGGCCATTTCCTGGACAACGCTTTTCAACCCTGATGGTATTGCTATTCATGCCGCTTTCTGGCATAACGATTTTGGCGCGCCGCGCTCGCATGGCTGCGTCAACGCCCGCCCTGAAGATGCCAAATGGATTTTCCGCTGGACGACACCGTACGTTTCTCTCGATCAGAGTGATATTTCTTTGCAATGGCCAGATGGCGGTACTCACGTCATCGTGGATGAAGTCAAAATTTAATTTCGCGAGGTAACATGGCGATCTCTCAAATTACCGTTGGGCTGGCTTTCCTGGCTGGCATCGCTTCTTTCCTTTCCCCGTGTGTCTTTTCGCTGGTGCCGGCTTATATCGGCTACCTGGGCGGACGTGCCGCGGGCACCAGCGAGGTCGATAATCGCTGGACAACCTTCAGTCACGGTTTGGCTTTCGTCCTTGGCTTCAGCGTGGTGTTTGTCTTGCTGGGCGTGGCGGCCTCTGCTGTCGGCGGATTGCTGTTCGCTGCCCGCGATTGGCTGACCAAAATCGGCGGTTTGATTGTCATCGTCTTTGGTCTGCACATGATCGGCGTCTTTCGCATTCCCTTCCTGGAATACGATACCCGCGTATCCACTGCGCCGGATCGCAAATGGGGCTACCTGTCTTCTGCTTTGATGGGCGTTTTCTTCTCGGCAGGCTGGTCCCCCTGTGTTGGCCCGGTGCTGGGTGCGATTTTGACTCTGGCGCTCAATGGCGGTTCGATTGCCCTCGGTGCCACCTTGTTGACTGCTTATTCGGCCGGACTGGCCGTTCCTTTCCTCATCGCCGCCCTGGGCATTGGCTGGGTCACTACCATTTTGCGGAAGTACAGCAAAGTGATGCGCTACGTTGAAATTGTCATGGGGGTGACGCTGGTGGTGGTTGGCGTCATGCTCTTTTCTGGCGTTTTCTCACTGATTGCCCAGCGCGCTCAATTCTTCTGGTTCGATTTCGGGTTGTAGAAACCTGTCGGTGCGGAGATGAAATTCTCGCTTCTCGCTTGAAGTCGAAGATTTTCATCTCCGCTCCAGACAAGATGATTTCTACCGGTGGAGTTGCCTTGCTTACTGTTACGCTCTATTCCCGCAAAGATTGCCATTGGTGCGAACAGGCCAAAACCGACCTGCTCGCCTTGCAGGAGAAATATCCGCATCGCCTGGTGGAAGTGGACATCGATAGCGATTCCGCTTTGCAGGCGAAATATGCGCTTGAAATTCCGGTCATCGAAGTAGGGCCTTATCGCCTGCGTGCTCCTTTTACTCGCCAAGATTTGCAGATGACCCTCGGCGCAGCATCCGATCGCCGCGCCCAATTGCAGCAGATTGATGGAAAGGGTTATGAGGCCAGTGTGCGCCGTGCGCACACGGTTACCGGCTCTGACCGAATTTCCTACTGGTTTTCCCGTCACTACCTGGCTTTGCTCAATCTTTTCATGGCGCTGTATGTCGGCCTGCCCTTCCTGGCGCCGGTGTTCATGAAGGCTGGCCTGGAAGTTCCTGCCCGGCTGATTTACACCATCTACAGCCCGCTTTGCCACCAGTTTGGATTTCGCTCGTTCTATCTTTTCGGCGAACAGCCCTATTATCCGCTAAGCGAAGCCGGGCTAAAAAACGTAAAAACCTTTGAAGAAGTAACCGGGATCACTGATTTGCATAACCCGAATAGCATTTCGCGTTTGCAGGCGCGCCAGTTTATTGGCAATGAGACGGTAGGCTACAAAGTTGCTCTTTGCGAGCGCGATGTCTCTATTTATGTTGGCATTGTGGTGTTTGGCCTGCTGTTTGCCGTGACGGGACGGCGCTGGCGGCCGCTGCATTGGGCGCTTTGGTTCCTCATCGGCTTGGGGCCAATTGGGCTGGATGGCTTTTCGCAGCTCATCAGTCAGTTTAGTTTGCCCTGGTTTGTCAGCATTTTACCCTATCGGGAGAGCACGCCATTCTTGCGGGTGCTCACTGGCTTTCTCTTTGGCTTTGCTACGGCCTGGTTTGCCTATCCAACGATTGAAGAGACCATGCGGGAAGCCCGCCAGTTTTTTATCAAAAAATTTGCCATTGCTCAGGCTGGGGAATGATGCCTTTTCAGCACAAGAACGGTCTTCGCTATTACACTTTCGATATTTTCCCTACCCATGTGGTTCAGGCGGTGATCACTCGTCAGGGCGGAATCAGCCCGGCACCCTGGCATTCGCTCAATGTGGGGGGGACCGTAGGGGATGATCCCGCACGGGTGCGAGAAAACCGCGCTCGAGCGTTTACCACGCTTGGGCGGAGTCTCGATTCGCTCTTCGATGTCTGGCAGGTGCACAGCACAGATGTGGTCTACGCTGACGCCCCGCGTCCCGCTGATCAACCTCTGACGCAGGCCGATATTATCCTCACTGACCGCCCTGAAGTGACGCTCTTCATGCGCTTTGCCGATTGTGTTCCCATCTTGTTGCATGATCCGAAAAAGGGGGTGGTGGGGCTGGCCCATGCTGGCTGGCAGGGAACGGTGCGGGAGGCGGCGCTGGCGGCTGTTCAGGCGATGCAGGCTCGCTACGATTCCAAACCGGAACATATCCTGGCAGCCATTGGTCCCTCGATTGGTCCCGATCATTATGAAATTGGCGCAGACGTGATTGCTCAGGTGCGCCAGGTCTTTGCCGCCGATGCGGACCGATTGCTGGAGACACGCAATGGCCGCACGTATCTTGACTTGTGGATGGCGAATTATCTCCAGCTGCAACAAGCCGGCGTGGAGCACATCGAAGTGGCTGGTTTGTGTACTGCTTGCCATCTGGACGATTGGTTTTCGCACCGTGCTGAAAAAGGGAAGACCGGCCGTTTTGGAGCGCTGATTGCTTTGACTTAGGTGAGGGGGCATCTACACCCCTTTCGGCAGACGACCGGCGTAACTGACGATTTTGTAACCCCTGAATTCCTCCCATCTGAGCAAAATCTTGTAAAATAAACCTCGATGACTTCCTTTGTTTCTGCTATCCGAGAGCGTTATTTGCACACCCTGGAGCGTATTGCTCAGGCCGCGCGGCTGGTTGGCAGAGAGCCGCAAGCGGTTCGCCTGGTGGTGGTGACGAAGTCGCAACCACTGGAGGTGGTGGAAGCGGCCATACAAGCCGGTGTGCAACATTTGGGAGAGAATTATCCTGAAGAGGCCGTTGAGAAGATTGCGAGGCTTTCGGGATATTCGGGAGTGGAGTGGCACATGATCGGTCATGTGCAGAGCCGCAAGGCCAGGCTGGTGGTGGATCACTTTGACTGGCTGCATTCTTTGGATAGCCTGAAACTGGCGGAACGCCTGAATCGCTTTTGTGCTGAGCGGAATCGGGTTTTGCCGGTGTTGCTTGAGTTCAATGTTGGCGGCGAAGAAAGCAAATTTGGCTGGCCCGCCTGGGAAGAAAACCAGTGGGAATCCCTGACGACGGATATTTCTCGTCTGTTGCAATTGCAAAATTTGCGAATCTGTGGCTTAATGGCTATGCCGCCGCTGGGCGAGAGGGGGGAAGATTCGCGACCCTACTTTCAAAAACTGCGCCGTCTGCGCGATTTTCTGGCGGGGTGTTTTCCGCAGGTGACCTGGACAGAACTTTCGATGGGCACCAGCGCTGATTTTGAGGTGGCTGTTCAGGAGGGTGCTACTCTGGTGCGCGTGGGAACGGCCATTCTCGGCCCACGACCCTATCAAAAGGAGAAGTAAAATTATGAGTTTATCGCTGCTCGCAATGCTGATAAAACTGATTGCTGATATTCTGATCTGGCTGGTGGTGGCTTCGGCGTTGCTTTCGTTCTTTCTTTCGCCGTACCATCCCATTCGTCAGGCCGTGGATCGCATTGTGGATCCGCTGTTGACCCCTATCCGACGAGTGGTGCCCCTGGTTGGAATGTTCGATTTCAGCCCGTTGATTTTGATCGTCTTGATTGAAGTGGTCTCGCGTGTTTTGATCGGGATTTTACTTGCCCTGTGAGGTCTTTATGGTAAAGCGACAATTCCATTTGCACGATGGTAAATATGGTGCTGCGTTGGCAGTACGGGTAACCCCGCGCGCCAGCCGCAATCAGATCGTTGGGATTCTAAACGATGGTACGATCAAAGTACACATTGCTGCACCGCCGGTAGATGACCAGGCCAATCGTAAGCTGATCGAATTCCTGGCGGAAGTGTTGGACGTGCCCAAATCCTCGCTGGATATTGTCGCTGGGGCTACGGGGCGAGATAAACTTGTGGCTGTACTGGATATGGATAGCCAGACGGCTCACCAGCGCATTCTTCAACATTTGGAGTAAAAAGAAAACGGCCGCTTCGGTGGCTGTTTTTTTTATGGCTTTCTCAAGTTGCCTTTATGACCACCTGCTCTGGTTTTTTTGCATCGAATTACGCGAATTACACAAAAATTGGGTTCATTCGCGTCCATTCGATGCCGCTTTTGCTGACTTTGAGAAAGCCATGTTGTTTTTTGGGCACTGTTCAAAAAGCGAATTTTTTTTTATAATCCCGACAATTTATTTTCTGCTCGACCGACCAACTGGAGGTGGACTATGACTCATATCGTAGATCAGGTTTCGTTAGGGGCGATTGTGCAGGTGCGCGATCGGCTGCTGGAACAGCAGGCACATGGCCGTAAGGTGTTGCGCCTGGAATCGGGTGATCCTTCGTTTGACATTCCCGTTCATGTCCGTGAAGCCATTGAGAAGGCCCTGCGCGATGGACACACGCATTACACTGCTTCGACGGGAATTCCGGTTTTGCGCGAAGCCATTTTTCGCAAAGTCACTGGCGAAAATGGTTTAAGCGTACCCAATCCCGATCATGTGGTGGTGACCAATGGGGGAATGCACGGGTTGTATATTCTCTTTCGGGCGATGCTGGAGCCGGGGGATGAGGTCATCCTACCCGACCCGATGTGGACTGAGATCGCTGAGAATATCCGCCTGGGGGGTGGGATCCCGCGTCCGGTCCGCTTGCGCCCCGAGAATGATTATCAGTATGATCCCGCAGAGATCGAAGCCGCTATCACCCCGCGGACGCGGGCGATCTTTGTCAATACGCCCCATAATCCTACCGGTGCGGTGGCCAGATGTTCC
Organism: Anaerolineae bacterium; assembly: GCA_049969175.1. Lineage (GTDB taxonomy): Bacteria > Chloroflexota > Anaerolineae > Anaerolineales > Villigracilaceae > DAOUAN01. Next base: position 5,124 of record JBMFPJ010000138.1, read on the forward strand.
ACGTTGCAGGCGATTGCTGCCCTGGCGGAGAAACATAACCTGTTGCTGGTGAGTGATGAGGCGTATGAACATGTGATATTTGATGGCGAACAGCATGTTAGCCTGGGGTCGCTGGATGGAGCCAGGGAGCGGACCATCAGTGTGTTTTCGATGTCGAAAACGTATGCGATGAGTGGGTTGCGGGTGGGCTATGTGGTTGTCCCTCAGCCGCTGCTGCTGGAGCGAGTTAAAAAGTTGGTGCGTTGTACCATCAACGGGGTGAACTCGATTACCCAATACGGTGCAGCCGCGGCGCTCAACGGTCCGCAGGATGCTACCCGTGCTATGGCGGCAGAATACCAGAAGCGGCGCGACTTGCTCTTTGCAGCCCTGGAAGAAGCGCCCTATCTCAAGGCTTTCAAGCCGAAAGGAGCATTTTATCTGTGGGCACGTATTCAGCCGGAGTGGCCCGGCTATGAAGGTCAGCGGGATGACTGGTCGCTGACCAACTATCTGATTGATCGCGCTGGCATTGGCTCATCCCCGGGTTCGGCCTTCGGTGCGGCT
>JBMFPJ010000139.1:0-5664 GCA_049969175.1 Anaerolineae bacterium
GGTCGCGGTGGATGCTCAGGCGGTGGGTATCATTGCGGTAGCCGATACGATCAAAGAAGGCTCGAAGGAAGCGATTGCGGAGTTGCATCGCCTGGGCTTGCGGGTAGTCATGATCACCGGGGATAACCGTAAGACCGCTGAGGCGATTGCGCACCAGGTGGGGATTGATGCTGTGCTTGCCGAGGTGTTGCCCGAAGGGAAAGCCGCAGAAGTGAAAAAATTGCAGACGACTGACGATGGACGGCAGACCGTAGCGGGTGGACAACGGTCCATGGTCAATGTCGTTGCCATGGTCGGTGATGGAGTAAACGATGCTCCGGCGTTGGCTCAGGCGGATGTGGGCATTGCGATTGGCACGGGCACGGATGTGGCGATGGCTGCCGCAGCGGTGACGTTGATGAGCGGCGATTTGCGCGGCGTGGCGCGTGCCATTCGCCTTTCGCGCAAGACGTTGGCGACGATCCGGCAGAATCTCTTCTGGGCGTTTTTCTACAATGTGATTCTCATTCCTGCTGCTGCCCTTGGCTTTTTGAACCCCATGCTGGCGGCCGGGGCGATGGCTTTTAGCAGTGTGTTCGTGGTGAGCAACAGTTTGCGTTTGCGCCAGGCGAAGATAGAGTGATGCTTCTGCAGAGCAAAAACGATTGCAAATGTCATTGAATGGTGCTTCGCGCCATGAAGGGGCACGCTGATGCTTGCCTGAAGCGCAATCTCCTGTTCCAACGAGCAAATCTGGCATTTGGGAGATTGCTTCGTCGTGGCGCTTAGGCGCCACTCCTCGCAATGACATGCCTGAATAATAAGAGAGACGATGGGCAGTCTTTGAACTGTCCTTTTTGTTTGCGGTATACTCAGTGACTATGACCAGATACTTCACGCTTGCGGAAGCCAATGCCATGTTGACATTGATTCGCCCCTGGATTGAGGAGGCGATTCGCATTCGGGATGAGGTGATGGCGCGCCAGCCCGAAATCTGGCCGGTGATTGAGCGTGCGGTGGGGAACGGCGGCAATGCCGCTATCAGCAAAGTGTTTTTTGATTTCAACCGCTTGGACGATCTCGTCCATCGCATTCAAGAGACCGGGGCGATTGTGAAGGACATCAGCATTGGGTTGGTCGACTTTCCAGCCCGGCGGGAGGGTCGCGAGGTTTATTTGTGCTGGAAATATGGGGAGGAGCGGATTCAGTTTTGGCACGAGCCGGAGGCGGGTTTTGCGGGCCGCCAACCGATTGAGCAATTCTAATTTCAGGAGAGAGAAGTGAAAAAGGGAATTTTGTATGGCGTTGGCGCGTATGCGCTGTGGGGCTTCTTCCCAATCTACTGGAAACTGCTGCATCATGTCCCGGCGTTGCAATTGCTGGGACACCGCATCGGCTGGTCGTTTTTGCTGCTGGCAGCGGTGATCTGGTTCAGCGGGCAGTGGCCGGAATTGCGCGCCGCGCTCCATAAGCGCACATTGGGAATTTATTCCATCGCCGCGCTGTTGATTGGCCTGAACTGGTTGACTTATGTGTGGGCGGTCAATGCTGGCTATATTGTCGAAACCAGTTTGGGCTATTTCATCAATCCTTTGTTGAGCGTATTGATGGGAGTGATTTTTCTCCGCGAGCGGTTGCGGGCGGCACAATGGCTGCCGGTGGGGCTGGCTGCTGCCGGGGTGATTTATCTCACTTTTGTCTATGGCCGGTTGCCGTGGATTGCGCTGGCGCTGGCATTTACCTTTGGCTTGTATGGGTTGGTCAAGAAACTGGCGCCGCTGGGTTCGCTCTATGGCCTGACGTTGGAGACGGGCATTCTTTTCTTACCGGCGTTACTCTATTTGATTTTCGTTGAGCGAAGCGGACAGGGAGCGTTTCTTCACTCTGGCTTGCTTTCCGATGCGCTGATGGTGGGGGCCGGTGTGGTAACGACTATCCCGCTGTTGATGTTTGCTTCGGCGGCACGCTCCATTCCGCTCACCATGGTGGGGATTTTGCAGTACATTGCTCCAACACTGCAATTTATGCTTGGCGTCTTTGTGTATAAAGAGCCTTTCGATCATGCCCATCTCATCGGTTTCAGCATCGTCTGGTTGGCGCTGGTGATCTTTTGGGTGGAAAATTTTGTCCATCATCGCTTCCTGGTGCAGCCTGTGCCAGAATTGGGCGAAGGATAGTTTGTGCCTTATGAACCGCAAAAATCCTGGAGTGATTGCCATTTTGACCGGTGGCGGCAAGGTGCCGAGTTGAATCCGGCTATTTGCTCCGTGACGATTCGGGAGCTGTGAGGGGAAAACTATCTTTTGGCTGCTACCAGTTGGACACGTGTGTGCTGCAACCGCTCCATGGCGGCGCGGGCAACAGCCTTATGTAGCCCACACGAAAGTTTGACATCCACTTCGCACAGGGCGCGCAGAGAGAAAGCCTGAATCCGAATCACCCGCGAGGGCTTATCCGCTTTCAGCGTGGCGGTGTAGATATACGGCTCGATCAACGCCGAGATGCCGAAGATCTCGCCGGGGTTGATTTCGGCAACAAAGTGCTCTTTTTTATAGTATGGATCATGCTCAGAAGTGGCTACCAGGTAGTAAGCCACATTTCCTTCCAACAGGAAGAAGAGAGAATCAGCAGGTTTACCGGCCTCCACAATGACTTCGTCCTTCTCATAGGTCACTTCTTGCGCAATCATTGCAACGGCTTTCAGCTGAGAGTCATCCATGAAGCCAAAGAACGGAAAACGGCGGAGCAATTCGGGGGAAATCATATTCTCTCCTTTTCAAGCAAATTCAAGACTCTCTGGCAGGCAAGTGGTACAGCAGCGGCAATGACTGGCGAGAGTTCTTCGCAAAAGTCATAAACTCTATCCGTCTCGATGGCCACCACCTCCACGATCTGAGGAATAGGTAACCCCATGGCTTTTGCGGTTTGCAGTGCAGTGAGAAGCGATACATCGTGCGCCGAGGTGGAATGTCCCGCCGAGGGATTCGGCAACGCTTCTAGCGGAATCACCTGCACGCTTCCCACGGGACGCTGGCCGGTTGCCATTGCATCCACGAGGATCACCCGCTCATAGCCGATCATCCGCTCCATCAGGCTCAGGCCACCGAGAGAGGCGCAATCCACTTCGACGAACGGCTCGCCGCAAGCGGATAGCTGATCTTGGAGCCATTGCGCCACTCTCCAGCCGACGCCGTCATCGCCGAGGATGGGGTTGCCGAGACCGAGAATGATAGTCTTCATAGTCTGGTAGTCTGTGGGTCGGATAGCATGGCTATCTGACTATTTGACTAACTCCGCTTTAACACATCTACAACTTCACCGTTGGAATCTCGAATCGTGATTTCGAGCGGCATTTGGCCGGGCAGCGAGTGCGTGGCACAACCGAAGCAAGGGTCGTAGGCGCGGAAGGCCATTTCCACCATGTTGAGCAGCCCTTCAGTGATGACCGTGCCTGTTTGAATCAGACTGCGCGCCGCCTTGTTGATGGACATGCTGATGGGGGCGTAGTTGTTGGTTGTGCCGACGATGAGATTCACCTTCGTCAGCAGGCCGCGCTCATCGGTCCAGTAGTGATGCGTGAGAGTGCCGCGCGGCGCCTCGACGATGCCCACGCCCTCGGTGGGCTTCTCCGTGGGAACGGTGTGTACGTTCGGCGAGGTGATTTCGGGGTCGGTGGCCAGTTCCACCCAGCGTTCAGCCGCGTAGAGCAGCTCGATCAGGCGCGCCCAATGGGTGGCCAAACGCTGATGGACGGGTTTCCCGCCCAGGGTCGCGTAGAAGCGCTCGTATTCCTCCTGGGCGCGGGGGGTGGCCATCCCATCGGCAGCGTTCAAGCGCGAGAGCGGCGTGGCACAATACACTCCCGAATCTTTGCCGTCCACGAACCCTTTCCAGCCGATCTTCTTGAGATAGGGGAATTTGAGATAGGTCCACGGCTCGACGTGTTCGGCGATCCAGTCGGTGTATTCGCTTGGGGCGTATTTGCCGATGCGCTTGCCCTCCGGGTCCACCACGCTGACTTTGCCATCGTAGAAGTTGACGCGATTGTTCTCATCCACGGTGCCGATGTAATAGGTGCGGTGGGTGTAGATGTCGCCGAGGATCAGGTCCACGTATTGCTTGTTGCCCAGCACGATGTCGTTGAAGAGTTGGAGCGAGAACTGGGCAAATTCCACAGCCCATTGACCCATTTCGAGAATCTCTTTGCGCTGCTCTTCGGTGATGCCTTTGGTCAGGCCGCCGGGGATGGAGGTGCAGGGATGTACTTTGCGCCCGCCGATCATCTCGACGACGGTGTGGCCGTATTTGCGCGCCTGAATGACCTTGCTGCCGATCTCCAGCCCAACCTTATGGATAACGCCGAGGATGTTGCGTTCCGCAACAGGAGCATCTGGACCCATGACGAAATCGGGTCCGCTCAGGGCATAGAAGTGGGTGGTGTGATCGGTGACGTAGAATGCCGAGTAGAGCAGCTCACGTAGTAATTTGGCCGGGCGCGGCGGATCTACGTGATAGACGGCGTCGGCGGCTTTGGCTGCGGCCATGTGATGTGCCTCGGGGCACACGCCGCAGATGCGATTGGTCAGCAGTGGCATTTCTTCCACCGGCCGGCCCACACAGAAGCGCTCGAAGCCACGCAGTTCGGGAATCTGGAAATAAGTGTTGGCCACATTGCCTTCCTCATCCAGGAAGATTTCAATTTTGCCGTGTCCTTCCAGACGAGTGATGGGATCTATCGTAATTCGCTGGGTCATAGTGACTCCGTTTCCATAATTCGTAATTCGTGATGTGGCACTCGTTTCTACGGATTACGAAGCACGTATTAGGCCTTCTCCCATGCGGCTTTGCCTGCCTTCAGGAGCGATCCGGCCAGGTTGAAGCGATAGAACTGACCAACCGGATCGGGGATTCCATCCAGGATACGCTCGATCTCTTCGGGGTCGTTGCTATCAATGACCGAGGCAAAGGCGGAGATCAACCGCGCCCCGTAATCGAGCACGCCCTCCGCCGGACCGTAGCAACCGATGCACTGTGCCCCGGCATTCGGACAGCGTGCATTGCATCCGCTGCGGGTGGCTGGACCGTTGCAGGGGATTCCTTGCTCCAGCAAGCACAGATTCGGGTCGAGGGGTTCGGCCTCCTGGATGCGCCGAAAGGCTTTGATCGCTTTGACGTTGCGCGTCCGCGGACATTCATCGCACACGGTGGAGTTACCTGCGCCGAGGACCGATCCCTTCGGCGGGAGTTGCGCTTCGCCGTGCAGGGCTTTGATGACCAGATCAATCACCGCCGCGATCTGGTGACTCTCAGGCGGGCAGCCCGGCATGTAGTAGTCCACCTCTACCACCTGGTCGAGGGTGCGCAGCGTGGGCAGGATTTTGGGGATGTGAATCTCGCCTTCGGGTACGTCATATGTGGTCATTGGGTAAATCTGATAGGGGTTGTCCGTGCTAATGGTATTGAAGGCGGTGGACACAATTTCCCCGGCCGGGCTGAGGTTGGCCAGCCCAGGGATGCATCCTTCGCAGGCACACGAGCCAAAAGCAATCAGGATTTTCGATTTTTGGCGCAGCATATGCGCCATCTCCTCGTTTTCACTGTTGCGGATGCCGCCATTGAAGAGGGTGAGCAGGATCGAGCCGTCTTCCATGGCCTCCACGTCTTTGTACTTGGCATCCATGGCCG
>JBMFPJ010000140.1:0-5646 GCA_049969175.1 Anaerolineae bacterium
CATGATAACATCAACGAACGAAACACGTTGAACCGCAAGCGGCTCCTGGAAGGTATTGACGGCTCCCTGCGCCGACTGGGATTGGATTACGTGGACATCCTCTTTTGTCACCGTCCTGATCCGGAGACTCCCATCGAAGAGACGGCTCACGCCATGCACAACATCATCGAATCGGGCCGGGCGTTGTATTGGGGGGTTTCGGAATGGAGCGCGGATGAAATCCGCGCCGCCTGGTTGATTTGTGATCGCTATGGCTGGCATAAACCCATCACCGAGCAGCCGCAATATAATCTCTTCCATCGTCATCGCGTAGAAAAAGAATATGCCCGTCTCTACGCAGACATTGGTTTGGGTACAACCATCTGGTCCCCCCTGGCTTCCGGTTTACTGACCGGCAAATACAATCAGGGCATTCCCGAAGGCAGCCGCGGTGCACTCCCCGGCTATGAATGGCTGCGCAGCCGGCTGACCGATCAGCAAAAACTGGCCAAAGTATCTCAACTGGCTGCAATTGCTGGTGAGTTAGGCTGTACTCTGGCGCAATTTTCCATTGCCTGGTGTGCTCGTAACCCCCATGTCAGCACGGTGATCACCGGTGCCAGCCGCGTGGAGCAAGTACGCGAAAACATGAAAGCCCTCGATGTTCTGCCCAGGTTGACGGATGACGTTTTGAAACGTGTGGATGAGATCATGGGACAAACAGAGGAAGAAGAATAATCGTCTCTGTGTCATATTGACGATAGCATCAACTGCGCATACAATACTTTCACAATTGAATCCGCCCAGGGTGCCTGCTCCCCCGGATGGGAAGGCTCAAAGGCGAAGCCGGTGTAAGTCCGGCACTGTCGCGCAACTGTAAGGTTAGTTCTCTCCTCGTCAAAACTAACCAAGTCAGGTCGCCCGCCCTGGTCGTTGGTTCTCCACATCCTCGCGGAAAGGAGGTGGGAACGGCGCATCTGAACCGGATTAGCCCTCCCCCCCCCCTGCCCCCAAAAGGCAGGGGTTTTGATTCGGCCCAATTTTCAAATCACATCACGCATATCTTTACCCTGGAGAAATTCCTATGATTCGTAGACTATCCATCCTTGCCCTGGTATTTGCCCTTCTTCTTGCTGGATGTGCTCCCGCGGTGGCCTCCACCCCAGCCCCAACGGTTGTCCCCACCCAGGCAACGCCCACCCTCGAAGCCCCCGCTCACAACCTGACCGATGGCTGCATCCCCGATGGCAAATTCAGCCCGGAGATTGATTACTTCCCTGAAAAAGCCAATTTGCAATACACCGATGGCTTTTCGATTGAATACCATAACTATTACAAAGTAGTAACGGTCAAAACTCCCTGGCCAGGGGCAAGTGAATCGCTGCAATATGCCCTCGTACAATGCGGCGCTCCCGCTCCCGAAGGGTTCAGCGAGGCTCAAATCATCGAAGTGCCGGTCAAGAGCATCGTTACCATGTCTACCTCCTATCTGCCTTTCCTCGATGAACTGGGAGTACTTGACCGTCTTGTTGGCCTGGATGATGCTACCTACGTCAGCAACCCTACCGTGTTAAAGATGGCTGAGGAAGGCAAACTGACCATGCTCGGCTATGGCGCCGGCGTAAACGTGGAAAAAGCCCTCGAGCTCAAACCCGATCTGATTATGACCTATGGTTCTGGCGCACCTGAATACGACGCTCACCCCGCTCTGCTTCAAGCCGGCCTGAAAGTGGTCATCAATGCTGAATGGTTGGATACCTCCCCGCTGGGACGCGCCGAATGGGGCAAGTTCATCGCTGCTTTCTTCAACAAAGAAGCCCAGGCTGAAAATCTCTTTGCCGACAAAGCAAAGCAATACAATGATCTCAAAGAGATGGTCGCCAACGTCTCTACAAAGCCAACCGTCTTCACCGGCAGTGCCTATCAGGGGACCTGGAATGTCCCTGGCGGGAACAGCTTCGCTGCTGCCTTCCTGAAAGATGCCGGTGCCTCCTATCTGTGGGCAGACGATCCCTCTACAGGTAGCCTGCCACTGGCCTTTGAGGCCGTTTTTGAAAAAGCCAAAGATGCCGACTTCTGGCTCAATGTAGGCTTCGTTGGCTCTCTCGATGACCTGAAAGCCATGGACAGCCGTTATGCTGATTTCGCTGCTTTCCAAAACGGCAATGTCTGGAATAACGACGCCAAGACCTCACCTAACGGCGGCAATGACTACTACGAAAGCGCCGTCGCCCATCCCGAGCTCGTGCTTGCTGATCTCATCAAAATCTTCCATCCCGACCTGCTCCCTGAGCACGATTTGGTATATTACCGGCAGTTGAAATAACCCAATCAAAGGAAAGAGAGAAAGACGCGTCGTTCTTCTTTCTCTCTTTCCTCCCTTCCCTTCCCAATGGCTACCAGGCGCCTTCTTCCTTTGCTTCTTTTGATCCTCCTCCTGGCTTTTTCCATCAACCTCTCCTTTGGCTCAGTTGCGATTCCCCTCAATCAGGTAATCCGCACGCTACTGGGCGGCACACCAGAAAAAGCCAGCTGGACCGACATTATCTTTAAATTCCGCCTGCCCAAAGCGTTGACCGCCGTTCTGGTCGGCGCGGCACTTTCGGCGGCCGGCCTGCAAATGCAGACTCTCTTCCGCAACCCACTGGCCGATCCCTACATCCTGGGCGTCAGTTCCGGCGCCAGCCTGGGGGTGGCACTGGTCATTTTGGGATCGGCAGCCGGCGGGAGCGCCTTGACTTTTGTGGCTGGACTGGGCACATTTGGCAATTTCACCCTCTCCCTGGCTGCTAGCCTGGGAGCTGCTATAGTATTGGGAGCAGTCCTTTTGCTTTCTCGGCGGGTTCAGAGTACGCTTACCCTCCTGGTCATGGGACTGATGTTTGGTTATCTGGCCAGTGCTATTGTCAGTTTGCTGATTTACTTCAGCCAACCGGAACGGGTTCAGGTCTTTAGCTTGTGGACAGCAGGCAGCTTTGCCGCGGTCACGTGGGAACAAATGCGCGTCTTTGCACCGATTACGCTGCTGGGATTGGCAATTGCCCTGGTGATGATCAAACCCCTTAACGCCTTACTACTCGGTGATGATTACGCCCGCTCACTCGGCCTCAATGTGCGTCGCGCCCGCGCCTGGATTATCCTCAGCGCTTCGCTCCTGGCTGGCGTTTCCACTGCTTTTTGTGGCCCCATCTGGTTTATTGGAGTCGCTGTGCCCCACGTGGCGCGTACATTCCTCAAGACCGCCAATCACCGCACCCTGCTGCCAGCCTCCCTGCTCATGGGCGCAATCTTCGCCCTGCTCGCCGATGTCATCGCTCAGGCACCTGGCAGCCAGCGAGTCTTACCGCTCAATGTGGTGATGTCCCTTTTTGGGGTCCCTGTTATTCTTTGGATCATCCTGCGCCAACGCCAACTCCGCTTCTCCTGAAAACGCCACCTCACGCCTCACGAATTACGCCTCGCGCTTCACCATGCTCACCACCTCCTCCCTCTCCATTGGCTATCACCATCCGCTGGTTTCTGACCTGAATCTAGAACTACGCCCGGCGGAAATGGTTTGCCTTATCGGCCCCAATGGCGCCGGCAAATCCACCCTGTTGCGTACCCTGGCTGGCATGGAAAAACCGCTGAGCGGCGCCGTATGGCTGGATGGTCAAAACCTGCACAACCTTCCGCCACTTGAACTCGCCAAACGCCTGGCCATTGTTCTCACTGGACGGCTTGAAAGTCCCCTGCTCACCGCTCGCGAACTGGTAGCCCTGGGACGGCATCCCTATACCGATTGGCTGGGACGTCTCAGTCAGGATGATGAAAATGCCGTGCGACACGCCATGCAGCTGACCAACACGCTACACTTCAGCCCGCGTCCACTGGCTCAACTTAGCGACGGTGAACGACAGAAAGTGATGGTCGCCCGCGCCCTAGCACAAATTCTTCCCAGCGAAAACACTTCGCAACTCTCCAATGTTCTTCTTTTAGACGAACCCACTGCCTTTCTTGATCTCCCCCGCCGGGTCGAACTTCTTCAACTGCTGCGTCGCCTGGCACGCCAAACACGCATTAGCATCCTGCTCTCCACCCACGATCTTGACCTGGCTCTGCGCCTGGCCGATCGCCTCTGGCTGCTCTCTTCTACTGGAACACTCCAAACGGGCATTCCTGAAGAACTGGCCATCAATGGTACCCTCGCCGACGTTTTTCAGAGCGAAGGCGCCTATTTCGATCCAGCCATCGGCGCTTTTCGTGTCCACCAGCCCACATACGGCTCCATCAGCCTGGATGGCCGCGACAACGGTATCACCGCTGCCTGGACCTGGCGTGCCCTCGAACGTATTGGCTTTGAAGTCCACAATCAAGGCATCCGTCTTCCGCTGCACATAGAAATCCTCGATGCCCATACCTGGAATCTCATCACCCCGCAGGGCCAGAGTATCCATCTCAGCCTGGAAGCCCTGCTTGCTGCCCTATCCCCTCTACCAACCACTACCCACTCCACCAGCCAACTATGAAAATCTACTGTGACCCCCTTGCCAGCTTTGTTGAAATCCCCGAACATCCCCGCCGCATCGTCTCCCTCGCCTCAGGCCTGACCGAAGCCCTCGTTCATATGGGACATGGCGATCTCATCGCCGGAGTCTCACTCTGGTGTCCCAACTTCACCCCTGGCCTGAATGCCCCCATCGTTGGCGACTACCTGCGCGTGGACGAGGCCGATCTGCGCGCCATCCAACCCGACCTCATTCTCATCACCACCGGTATCCAGCGCGGTCTGGCGCGCAAACTTCACCAGACTGGGCAGCCTGTTTACGTCTTGCCGCTCCCCAACAGCCTGCATGGGATCTTCGAAAACGTGATGATCCTCGGCGCCCTGATCGATGACCTCCCCGCCGCCCGCGCCCTCATCCACCAATGGCAACGCCTCTTTCTGGACCTCCAGGCGGATTCTCCCTCCCCTCGACCGCGAATCTATGCTGAAATCTGGTTCGGGAGACACGTCCGCATGACAGGGGGACTGACCTTCATTCACAACCTGCTCGAATCCGCAGGTGGACAAAACATCTTTGGCGAGGTGCGCAAAGGTTATCTGGAACTCGACCTTACCGAAGTAGAGCGCCGCCGCCCCGACATTTTCCTCGTCTATTCCGAACCAGAATTGCCCATCCAGGCCGCAGACCTGGCCCCTTGGGCGGAGAAGGAAGCGGCATGTTTTTCCAGTTCCTCGAGCGCATCGTGGAACTAAAGCTCACCCCAGAGCAACAGGAAAAAATTCTGTCGGTCCTCAAAGCCCACCGCAGCGAATTTCAGGAGACGTTCAAGAGACTCGCGGATGCGCACCGGAAGCTCAACGAAACCATCGCCAAGGACAACGCAACGGAAGCCGCCGTTCGAGAAGCCCACAAAGCGGTGGCCGCGGCGGAAGAGGACCTGGCGGTCTTGCGGGCCAAGGTGCGCCGGGAAGTCATGCCTCTTTTGAGCGAAGAGCAAAAGGCCAAAGTGCAAGCCTGGATGGAGGAACGTGGCGCCGCTCCTTTCGGGCCGGGATTTCCTCGCCCCATGCGGCCGGCCCAATAACGGACCCAACCCCTCGGGGCGCGCTGCGGTGCGCCCCACACCCCTCCCCCGCACGGCCTTCCCCATGAAGGCCAACCTGACGGAGCGGGAGCCCCG
>JBMFPJ010000141.1:0-5634 GCA_049969175.1 Anaerolineae bacterium
CTCGCTTGCTCGCTCAAATGAAAGAAAGCATGCCTGCCCCAGTAATAAGCAAATTATTCAACCAGATTGCAGAAGACCTGGCAAACGAGTATGCCAGTCAAATGCAGGGATTAAGCATGGAAGAGCGCCTTGAACTGGTCAAATCTCTGCTGGCTGAAGAAGGCTTTACCGTAGAATGGGAAAAAGACGGCAGGAAATATAAAATCCACGAAATTTCCTGCCCTTATTACCAGATTGGAGTCGCCCACCCTGAAGTTTGCACCGTCGATCAGACGGTTATCTCCAAAATGCTTGCCCTGCCAGCGGAAAAAGTGCAATGTGTGCTGGATGGCAGTGCCTATTGTACCTATATCGTGCAGCCTACGCCGGCTGACCCAAAATAAAAGGATTACAACATGAGCAAAGAAACTCTTAACCAAATCAAGTGGACCATCCACGAAACCCACCCCGAAAAAGTTCAACCCTTGCGCGAAAAACTTTCGGAAGTCATTGACCCTGAAATTGGGATGAACATTTTACAATTGGGCCTGGTGCGAGATGTTCAAATCGAAAATAACATTGCTCGCATGAAAATGATCCTGACCACTCCCTTCTGCCCCTACGGGCCGGCCCTGGTCGAAATGACACGCGCCAAGGCCACCGAAGGATTGGGAATGCCGGTCACCATCGAGATCGGTGCAGAGATGTGGGATTTTTCCATGATGGAAGATCCATCTGCGCTGGATTGGGGACTCTACGCTTGATCATTTCAGCCCACCCTCAGAAAGTGATAAGAACATGATCCATTCATAAATTTGGGATGGATCTGTTTTTTTTGTTACATATCAGCCGTCCGTCGTGTACAAACGACGAGTGCCCCACCCGCCACGGCGACCCCACCCTCCTGCCCTTGTGCCTGGCGGGCCCCCCCTGCACCAACCTCCGCCCCCCAGGTAGAGAATTCTGCACCGATTACGCTCTGGACATCTCTTACCAGCAGATCACCGCTGCGGAAGATTTCCACATGGAAATACATGGCGAGGGGCGCACTCCTGTGAAAGTCACTTCTTCCCGACCACCCGCCCTGCTCTATGGAAAAGCCTCCTTGCCGCTGACCGGAGATGGCTATGTTAGCGATTGCACCCTGGCTGCCAGCGGTTCGGTAGATTACACTATTTCCGGTCAGTTGCCCCTTGATGAAAATGGAAAACCGGCCTTGCAAATGCACGTGGACACGACCGTAATCCCGCTCACATCGCGTGACGTAGACGATTTTCTTCTCAGCGGATGAACCCAGCCTACACTTACAAAAGCATGACCCATCCCTACATTCGGAATGGGTCGTGCTTTTGGATTATTCAGAACATTCAGCGAATTTTGAACATCTGGGTCAATTTCATGGCGAGGTTCAAATCGCCAGCCAGTTTAATCTTGCCTTGCATGAAAGCCTGCATTCCATCCAACTGACCCGTGAAGATTTTGATGTAATCTTCGGAATCGGCTGAAAGCGTCATGCGCGGCGAGGGATGGGTACCCTGAACGACATTCACCTTCCCATCCTTGATCTCAGCATACCACTCGCCAGCCTCCGCTCCCGTAAATTTGAATTGGATGACCGCATCCAGACCAGGGGCTTTTTCAGGCAAGAAGGCTGCCGGCATTTTAGACATCAGGTCAGCAATTGTGAGAGGCATTTTCTATTCTCCTTTTCAATCAATTTTGCAAGTTTTCAAAAATAGCCGCTGCGCCCATTCCACCACCAATGCACATGGTGACCATGCCATAGCGAGACTTACGCCGGCCCATTTCATAGATGATTTGGGTAGTCAATTTGGCTCCAGTACAGCCCAGGGGGTGCCCCAGAGCGATGGCACCGCCATTGACGTTGACTTTTTCTTCATCCAGTCCAAGTTCGCGAATCACCGCCAGGGACTGGGCCGCAAACGCTTCATTCAGTTCAATCAGATCAATGTCCGCCAGAGTCAGGCCGGCTTTTTGCAGCGCCTTGGGAATCGCCGCCACCGGGCCAATTCCCATCAACTCCGGTGGGACACCACCCACCGCAAAAGCGACAAAGCGTGCCAGTGGCTTCAGACCGAGTTGAGCCGCTCGCTCTGTTGACATCACTACCACCCCGGCTGCGCCATCGGACATTTGCGAGGAATTACCTGCTGTGACAACGCCACCTTCTTTGAACGCAGGCTTCAATTTCGCCAGGGCATCCAGACTGGTATCGGCTCGTGGACCTTCATCGCGGCTCACAGTGAAAGATTTTTTCACCGGCTTACCATCCTCACCCAATTCAACAATTTCGACCGGCACCGGTACCAGTTCCGCATCGAAGAGACCGGATTCCACCGCGCGAGCCGCCTTTTGATGACTGCGTAACGAAAAGGCATCCTGATCCTCGCGGCTGATTTCATATTTCGCCGCCACATTTTCCGCAGTCAACCCCATGTTGGTAAAATAATGAGGGTATTCCTGAGCAAAATAGGGGTTAGGAGCAAATTTATAACCGGTCATCGGCACCATGGTCATCGACTCGGTTCCACCGGCGATAGCGACTTCGATGTCACCCGTCATGATGGCATAGGCTGCATGAGCAATCGCCTGCACACCCGAAGAGCAGAAGCGATTGATCGTTTCGCCCGGCACGGTATGCGGCAGGCCTGCCCGCAAAGCGATCATGCGCGCCATATTCATACCTTGCTCACCTTCAGGGAAAGCACAACCGATGACCACATCTTCAATTTCCGCCGGATCCAGGTTGGGCGTGCGGCGGAGCAATTCCTGAATCACCAGCGCCGCCATTTCGTCCGGGCGAACGGTTGCCAGGCCACCGCGCTTGGCCTTACCGACCGGCGTTCGTACAGCAGAGACAATCACAGCATCTTTCATTTCACACCTCCATTAGTTCCGCAGCGGCTTGCCGGTTTGCAATAGCGACCACATGCGCGCCTGCGTCTTCTCTTCGCCACATAACGAGAGGAAGGCCTCCCGCTCCAGATCCAAAATATACTGTTCACTCACCCACTGCGGACGGGTCAGATCACCACCACACATCACATAAGCCAGTTTGCGAGCAATATGATGATCGTATTCGGTGATGTACTTCCCTTCTTTGAACATCCAGGCACCCACCCGCAGAGCGGCCAGCGCATCCCGTCCAGCAGCATAGACAGGTTCCGGAGCAGGTGGATGATAGCCAGCAGCAACCATGCTGAGCACTTCCTTCTTGGCTTCCGCGATCAAATGGTCACGGTTCATCACCACCCGATCACAAGGGCCGAAAATACCCATCTGGCGCGCCTCTTCAGCGCTGGTAGCCACCTTTGCCTGGCCAATTTGCAAGAAAGCGCGTTGCAGGAAGGGAAGTACCTCGGCATTTTCAGTGCGCATGGCCGGGTTCACGATGCGCCGCACGATCTCCTTCGTGCCACCACCCGCTGGGATGACACCCGCGCCCAGTTCTACCAGCCCAATGTAGGTCTCGGCATGAGCCACCACGCGCGAGCCGTGCATGGTCACTTCACAACCGCCGCCCAGCGCCAAACCAGCCGGAGCAATGACCACCGGTTTGGGAAAATAGCGCATGCGCATGTTCAAATCTTGTAACTTGCACACGGCGGCATCCAGCGTATCCCACATTCCCTGCTGCGCCGCCAACACCACCATGAAAAGATTGGCGCCGGCACTAAAGTTCTCAGCTTCATTCCCAACCACCAGGCCAACGAAATCTTTTTCTGCCCGGTCAAGCGCTTCGCTCATGATGTTGAAAATATCGTCATCCAGGGCATTCATCTTGGTGTGGAACTCCACACAGGCCACACCATCGCCCAGGTCACGCAGGGTAGCACCCGCATTTTGGGCAATGACCGTCTGCTCTTTTAACGAGATCAGGCCCACCCCCCGCGTGAATCGGACATAATCTTTCTTTTGGACGTCGTAAACGCCGACTTTTGTACCGTTTTCATAAAGATAGAACGATTCTTTCCCGGACCTGAGCATGGATTCTACCCATTCGGCCGGCGCGTACCCCGCGGCCTTCATCGCCTCCACGGTCGCCGCGACCCCAAGCATGTCCCACGTTTCGAAGGGACCCGCCTCGTGCATGAATCCCCAGCGAATGGCATCATCAATGGGTTTGGGCGTATCGGCAACTTCGGGCAGTAAGGTGGACGCGTATTGGAAGCCCTGATAGGTCAATGCCCGTACCAATTTGGCGGCTTTGTCATCGGCAGAGAGAAACACCTTCAGACGTTCACCCAAATTTTCGATATCTTTGGCCTTCCCAACTGAGTCAAAGCGGGGTTTGGTGGGCGGCACATGCTCCAGGGTCTGCAGGTCGAGCGGCCAGAACTCTTTTTTGCCGTTGGAGAAAACTTCTTTATAGAAGCCAACTTTCGTCTTGTTGCCCAACCAACCACGTTCGACAAGAGTGTGGATGAGGGTATTGACCTTTTCAGACGCCAGGTACTTTTGCGCCAGCGCATCATGCGGGATCAGCGGAGCAAGATTTTTGCCCACGTGTTCCCATACATCCACGCCGACCAGGTCGATCAGACGGAACGTAGCCGTTTTGGGGCGCCCCATCAGCGGCCCGGTGATCGCATCTACTTCATCTACAGTGTAGCCGTTTTCGAGAATGTAATGCAGGGCAAATGCTCCCGTGCCAAAGGCCACGCGATTGCCGATGAAGTTTGGCGTATCCTTGCAGAGCACAATGCCTTTGCCCAGGCGATATTCTCCGAAGTGGCTGATGAATTCGGTCACTTCAGGGAGAGTGTCGGCAGTAGGGATAATCTCCAGCAGTTTCAGGTAACGTGGTGGATTGAAGAAGTGCGTTCCCAGGAAGTGTTGGCGGAAGCTTTCGCTGCGCCCGGCAGCAATATCCTTGACCGGAATGCCTGAAGTGTTTGTGCTGACGATGCAGCTCGGCTTGCGGACAGCGTCAATGCGCGCCATCAGGTCTTGTTTAATTTTCAGGTTCTCTACAATGGCTTCCAGCACCCAATCGGCCTCTGCCACCGCGTCGAAATCATCCTCCAGGTTGCCCAACCGCACCAAGGTTTTTAAGTCAGAAGACATCAGATTGGCAGGTTTAGCCTTCAGGCAACGATCCCACCCATCGTTGACGATTTTATTGCGGGCAGCCCGGTCGCCTGCAGGCGCGTCTTTGGGAACAATATCGAGCAGGGTGACCGGCACACCCGCATTGGCCAGGTGTGCGGCCAGGGCCGCGCCCATGGTCCCCGCGCCAATGACTACAGCCTTGTGAATTTGATATTTGAACATGTCGCCTCCTAACGCAATTCAGCGCCGCTATAACCCAAGATCTGGCGTGCTACAACCAGACGGTTGATTTGGCCGGTGCCCTCGTAAATATCGGTGATTTTGGCATCGCGGAACCATTTTTCCAGCAGGAATTCGCGGCTGTAGCCGAGAGGACCCATCAGTTCAACCGTCTTTTGGGTGATTTTGGTCACCACATCGCCTGCTTTGACCTTGCTCATAGACGATTCCAGAGCGTTGGGTTTCTGATTATCGGCTTCCCAGACGGCACGAATGACCATCAACCAGGCAGAGCGCAACATAATTTCCATGTCAATCACTTCGCGCTCAATATTGGTCAACTTCTGACGGGGCAATCCATAG
>JBMFPJ010000142.1:0-5626 GCA_049969175.1 Anaerolineae bacterium
CTGATAGGTTGCCCCACCCACGCGTCGCGGGCGGACCTCCATAACGGGCGCCACGTTCTTCAGGGCTATCTCAAAAATCTCCAGCGGATTCTTGCCTGTGCGCTCTTTGATCAAATCCAGAGCATCATACACCAGGCGCGTGGCAGTGCTTTTCTTGCCACGGCGAAGAACATGCTGAATCATAGTTTGGACAGTCACGCTGTTATAGCGAATATCAGGCAAAATAGCCCGACGTTCAGGTTTTGCACGTCGCATAGGATATCTTCCTCACTCTCACCATTACTGCTTGGGGCGCTTGGCGCCGTATTTAGAACGGCCCTGCTTGCGATTGGCCACGCCAGTAGTATCCAGCGAGCCACGCACAATATGATAACGAACACCCGGCAGGTCCTTCACACGCCCACCGCGCACCAGCACCACGGAGTGCTCTTGCAGCTGGTGGCCCTCGCCCGGAATGTACGCTGTGACCTCAATACCATTGGTCAGGCGAACACGAGCGATCTTGCGCAACGCCGAGTTCGGTTTTTTAGGCGTCATGGTGCGGACGACAGTACACACCCCACGCTTTTGGGGGGCGCCTTTCGCCTGGCGCACACGGCGCTGGCTGTAGCTGTTCAATGTGTATTGCAATGCAGGAGCCTTGCTTTTGACCTTTTTGCTTTTGCGGCCCTTGCGGACCATTTGATTAATTGTCGGCACGTTTGCCTCCGAGATAAATTTTCCTTCAACAAAGACTTTCGCAATAAATGAGGCCATCAAGGTCGTAATGATGGCCTCATTTGTAGTGCCATGCGTGGAAGGGTGGGATTGAAGGCCACCCTGTTTTGTTGGCAACGGCGAATTATTCTATCATGCGCCTATTTGATCGTCAAGGTTACTCTTTGCCTAAAAAAAGCCCTTGGCCCAGATCAATCAGACCTGTGCCCAGCTTAGGTGGATGCTGCTTTTCTTCATCCTTGCCAAAGCGGACAACTTCGCCACCTTCTAGAATGGCCTCAACCGCCAAACCCAGGCTTTGCAATTCCTTCACCAAAACACGGAAAGATGCCGGGATGCTCGGCTCTTCGATGGGTTCACCTTTGACGATGGCCTCATATGTGTTGACACGCCCTTGCACATCGTCCGACTTGACGGTAAGCATCTCCTGAAGGGTATAGGCAGCGCCGTAAGCCTCTAGCGCCCAAACTTCCATCTCGCCGAAGCGTTGACCGCCAAATTGCGCCTTACCACCCAAAGGTTGCTGTGTCACCAGGCTGTATGGGCCAGTGGAGCGAGCATGGACCTTGTCCTCGACCAGATGGTGCAGCTTCAAAATCGTCATCACACCAACAGTGACCGGTTGATCATAGGGCAGTCCGGTCTTGCCGTCGCGCAGGATTTGTTTGCCCAAAATAGGCAGGGGCAGGCCTTTTTCCTTTGCAAATTCCTGAGCCGCGGCATAGACTTTATCATCGGTCAGTTTATTTGTATATCCCTGGCTTTCCAGCCAGAGGCGCAAACAAGCCGTGATCGTCGCATTGTCATCCAGGTAAGTAGAGTTCCCTAAATCAATACTCAAAATAGGCCGTGGGTCATAGCCGTGATCGCGCAACCACTCCACCGCGGTCGCCAGCCGGGCGTAGTTCATATCAACCAGGCGATACACATCATAACCACGTTCGCCCAGCCACTGCTCCAGGTAAAGGCGCCGAACTTCATCATCATCCTGAATCGAATTGGGATCATACTCTTGTTGTTTGATCCATTGCCAGGCAGTTTCAACAGATTCTTTCCAGGCCTGGTCAACGATCCAGGCGCGCGCCAGTTCGGCTTCAATTTGCTCTTCCGTCGCGCCATCAAAAACAGGGGTGATCGCTCGGAATCCGAGACGTTTGGCCGCCCAGCCCAAATGGACTTCCAACACCTGACCGATGTTCATACGGCCAGGCACACCTAACGGATTCAAGATGATGTCCACTGGCGTACCATCTTCCAGGAAGGGCATATCTTCAATAGGAACGACTTTGGAGACAACGCCTTTATTCCCGTGACGACCGGCCATTTTGTCGCCAGCGGTGATCTTGCGGCGTTGGGCCACCGAAACGCGCACCATCATATCCACGCCAGCGGCCAGGTCAGAGTTGTCCTCGCGGGTAAAGACCTTTACATCCACCACTTTGCCGCGTTCACCGTGCGGCATGCGTAGCGAAGTGTCCTTCACATCGCGTGACTTCTCACCGAAGATAGCGCGCAACAGGCGCTCTTCTGGCGTGAGTTCTTTTTCGCCCTTGGGGGTAATTTTTCCGACCAAGATGTCGTTCGGCCCAACCTCCGCCCCAATACGAATGATGCCATTTTCGTCGAGGTCCTTGATCGCATCCTCACCCACGTTGGGGATGTCGCGGGTGATCTCTTCGGGGCCCAGTTTCGTGTCGCGCGCCTCGACCTCATATTTTTCAATATGAACCGAAGTGAAGCGATCTTCTTGAACCAACCGTTCCGAGATCAGAATGGCATCTTCAAAGTTCCCGCCTTCCCACGAGAGGAAAGCGACAACCACGTTTTGTCCCAAAGCCAGTTCACCGTTATCGGTCGAAGATGAATCGGCGATGATGTCGCCTTTTTTAATGATTTGGCCTTTGACAACCGAGGGGCGCTGGTCAATACAGGTACTTTGATTCGAGCGCTGATACTTGCGCAATTGATACACATGCAAGCGGTTCCCTTTTTCCCGGACCGTGATGGTTCTACCCGTTACCGAAATGACTTCGCCATCCTCTTCGGCGACGACCACTTGCCCGGAATCCAGAGCGGCATGGTGTTCCATACCGGTCGAAACGAGCGGGACTTCCGGACGCACCAACGGCACAGCCTGCGCCTGCATGTTGGATCCCATCAGAGCGCGGTTCGCGTCATCATGCTCCAGGAACGGAATGAGGGCGGCGCTGATGCCCACCACCTGATGGGGGGCAACGTCCATGTAGTCTACCATTTCTGGAGCCGAGAACACAAAGCCGGAGTGAAAGCGGCAGGAAATGCGCTCGCGCACGAACTCGTTATCAGCCGTCAGCGGGGCATTCGCCTGCGCAATGTAATATTTATCTTCCGCATCAGCCGAGAGATAATCAATCTGATCCGAAACGAAAGGCACAATCAGGATTCCCCGATCCAGTTTTGCCAGTTTTTTGGCAACTTTTTCATCTATCTTTTCGCCAGCCTTGAGCAGCACATTGCCTTTGTCATCTGTGATGTCTTCGCGCACGGTACGACCGATCAAACGAGGATCATCTGCCCGCAGAGAGCGGAAAACTTTGCGATAGGGGGTTTCGATAAAGCCATATTCGTTGACTCGGGCAAAAGAAGCAAGACGACCGATCAAACCAATGTTGGGACCTTCCGGCGTTTCGATGGGGCAGATGCGGCCATAGTGCGAGTGGTGAACATCACGCACATCAAAACCAGCGCGTTCACGGCGCAAACCGCCCGGCCCCAACGCGGAGAGGGTGCGTTTGTGGCGCAACTCCGCCAAGGGGTTGGTTTGATCCATAAACTGGCTCAACTGGCTGGAGCCAAAGAATTCCCGCAACGCGGCCACAACCGGACGGATGTTCACCAGGGTCATCGGTTGGAGTTGTTCCTGGTCGCGAATAGACATGCGTTCTTTGATCACGCGTTCCATGCGTCGCAGGCCGATGCGCAATTTGTTCTGAATCAACTCACCCACCGTCTTGACCCGGCGGTTGCCGAGGTGATCGATGTCATCGGGGTGCTCAGCGCCGTTGTTGATCTGAATCATGCGGCGAATCAGCCGAATCACATCCGATTTGGTCACCGTGCGATGCCTGATCGGAACATCGAGATCCAATTTTTGATTCAATTTATAGCGTCCCACTCGCTCTAAGTCGTAGTGACGCTGATCAAAAAGTTGTTCTTCCAGGAATTGGCGAGCATTCTCCAGTGTGGCCGGATCGCCTGGGCGCATCTTCTTGAAGAACTCAATCAGGGCTGCCTCTGCAATGGTTAAACCGCCGCTCAAATCCCATTCGGGTTCCTGCTTCAACGTGGAAGCAATGAAAAGGCGCTCCGGGTTGTTATCCACATCCTGGAAGAGTGCCAGAATCTCTTCATCGGTGCCATATTTGATGGGAGATTGAGCAGTGCCATCATCCACTGCCGCCAGGGCACGCAAGAAGACAGTGATCGGCACAGTGCGTTTGCGATTGAATTTAAGAATGATATAGTCCGATTTGCGGGTTTCAAATTCCATCCAGGCGCCGCGATCTGGAATCAACTTCGCCATAGCCAGAGGGCGACCAGTAGCTCGATCCAGAGGGGCTTCAAAATACACGCCAGGAGAACGAATCAGCTGAGAGACAACGACGCGTTCCGTGCCATTGATGATAAACGTGCCCTTGTCGGTCATTTCGGGGAAATCACCCAGGAAAATATCCTGTTTGATCGGTTCAGGCACGTCCGGACCTGCCAGTAATACCGACACATACAGGGGGCTGGCATAGGTCAAATCACGTTCGACACACTCTTCAATGGGGTGTTTTGGCTCATCAAACCAATATTTCAGCCCCCACTCTTCAGATTCAGGGCTACGACTGGGGAAGAATAGCTTCATCCCTTTGTTGTAAGACTCAATTGGCGAAATCTCATGAAAGAGATCCGCCAGGCCTTCGCTCTTTAATCTTTCAAAGGAATCAAGCTGTACTTCAATTAGATTGGGGAGATCCAGTTGAACCGGAATACGCGCATAATTTTTTCGGGGCAAAGATGCCATTCGACTCTCCTAACCTGTGACCTGGGCGCGAAAGCACACGAATATATCCCGTAAATCTCTGACGGGATAGCAATCTATAATTATAAACAATCTATTGCCAAACGGTCAAGGAAAATTCACAGCAAATCACGATTTTACAAAATATCACTGGATTCCGTCATTGCGAGCGTTCGTTGCGAAGCAATCCCTTTCTGTAACGAGGAGATTGCTTCGTCGGGAAAAGCACCCTCCTCGCAATGACGGTGGAATCTGTGATTTACTGAAATTTGCTTTTTTCTTCCGGAGTCGGAAGATTTTCGCTCCACTCCAATAGCTCAGAACCAGCATTCAGATTTTCTCAACACCCACGGCACACAGGATTGCCATTTTTGGGGTTATTTTACCAGGATTATGGTGAAACAGGAGGCAAAGAAATGGCCTAAATTCTTGACCGGTTGTCCTTAGCCTCCTGTTCTGTCTGTCCCACAGCAGGCAGCCCTTCTGGCCTGCCTTAGAGCGTGTTTTGAAATTCATGCTCCAACTACAAATGAACACAGATAAATTGGATTTACTAAGGTAACGTGAGTTCGGGATAAGGGGCTCCCTGGTGTAAACTTGGATTTGTCAAAACAAGCATTCCAAGGAGCCCCTGATGGATAGTCTAATCGAGTTGTTCTGTGATGTCGATGATTTTTGCCAGTCTTTTCTGCCCGTCTGGCGGAAGCAATTGTTGAGTGCAGGTGAAATGCAGCGGCAGCGTGAAAGAAGCCTGAGCGTAAGTGAGATCATGACCATTCTGATCCATTTTCATCAATCACACTATCGTAATTTCAAGGCGTACTATACCGAATATGTCTTGGAGCGCCTGCGTCCAGAATTTCC
>JBMFPJ010000143.1:0-5563 GCA_049969175.1 Anaerolineae bacterium
CATCGAATGCATCGAATGACCCGAATGTCACGAAGCAAGTAAATTTTGCTGAAGCTTCATGAAATTCGAGGCAAAAGAGAACGAAAAGGAACAAACCTATGCCCAGAATCACAATGCGCGAGGCAATCTCGCAAGCCCTCATGGAAGAAATGGATCGCGACCCCGCCGTCTTCATCCTTGGTGAAGAGGTGGGCGTGTGGGGTGGCACGTACGCGGTCACCAAAGGATTTTATGACAAATACGGCGCAAAACGTGTCAAAGATACCCCCATTGCAGAAGCAGCCATCGTCGGCGCGGCCATCGGTGCCGCCCTGGTAGGACAACGTCCCATCGCCGAACTGATGACCATCAACTTCGCCTTCGCTGCCATGGATCACATCGTCAACGAAGCCGCTAAACTGCGCTACATGTTCGGCGGACAATTCACCCTCCCCCTGGTCATTCGCGCCGTCGGCGGTGGCGGACGACAACTCGGCGCCACCCACTCGCAGACCCCAGACGCCATCTTCGCCCACTTCCCCGGCCTTAAAGTCGTCGCCCCCGGCACCCCTGAAGACGCCAAAGGACTGCTCAAATCCGCCATCCGTTCCAATGACCCCGTGCTCTTCATCGAACATGCCACCCTCTACCAGGTGCGCGGCGAAGTGCCCGAAGGGGAATATCTCATTCCCATCGGCAAATCCAAAATCCAACGCCCCGGCCGCGACGTGACCATTGTCACCTATTCGAAAGGCCTGGAAATCTCCCTCAAAGCTGCCGAAGAACTTTCCAAACAAGGCATCGAAGCCGAAATCGTGGACCTGCGCACCCTGCGCCCGCTTGACATAGAACCCGTACTTGAATCCTTCAAAAAGACCAATCGGGCCGTCGTCGTCGAAGAAGGCTGGAAATCTTACGGCGTCGGCGCTGAAATCGCCAGCCGCATTTACGAAGAAGCCTTCGATTACGTAGATGCTCCCGTCAAGCGGGTGGCCCAAAAAGAAGTCCCCCTGCCTTACAACCGCACACTCGAACAGGCCGCCCTCCCGCAGGTGGAGGACGTGATCGCTGCCGTGAAGGAGGTGCTCTAATGGCTGAGACCATCACCATGCCCAAACTGGGCTTCGACATGCGCGAAGGCGTCCTCGTCCGCTGGGTGAAAACCGAAGGCGAACCCATCCAGAAAGGCGAAGTCCTGGCTGAAATTGAAACCGACAAAGCCACCGTCGAAGTCGAATCCTCCGCGGTGGGCGTGGTTCGCAAGCTACTAGCCAACCAGGGCGATGTAGTGCCTGTCGGCGCCCCGATCGCCATTATCGGCGCTGCGGATGAGCAGATCGAAGCCGCCGCGGCCCCCGCGCCGGCTCCTGCACCCGCGGTTGCAACGACCGCTCCGACCTCTCCCGCGGCGGTTCAGACCGCCCCCGCGCCGGCTCCCGCCCCCCAGGCCGCGACCTCCCCCGCGGCGGGTCCCGTCAAAGCTTCGCCCCTGGCAAAACGCATCGCCCGTGAGCGCGGCATCGACCTGAGTCAAATGCAAGGCACAGGCCCAGGTGGAAGGATTGTACGACGAGATATTGAAGCAGCCCTTCAGACCGTGGACCGTGGACCCCAGACTTTAACTTCACCATCCAGCGTGCATCGTCCATCGTCTGCCGTGAGCGAAACCGTAGCTTTGACCAAACTACGCCAGATCATTGCCCGCCGCATGAGCGAAGCCAAACAAACGGTGCCGCACTTCTACGTCACCCATGAATATAAACTGGACGCTCTGATGGCACTGCGTAAGCAAGCCAACGACACCCTGCCCGATGACGAAAAACTCTCGGTCAACGACTTCATCATCAAGGCGGTGGCGCTTGCCCTGCGGCAATTCCCCAACCTGAACGCATCCTTCGCCGGCGACAAGATCGTTCACCATGCCGAAATTAATATCGGCGTGGCTGTCGCCGTGGAAAATGGTCTGCTCACCATCGTCAACAAAAACAGCGATCAACAATCTCTGCGCGCCATTTCAGCCGACATCAAACACAAAGTGGCTGCCGCCCGCCAGGGCAAAGTCCGTCCCGAAGACATCGAAGGCTCGACCTTCTCGATCTCCAACCTGGGCATGTATGATGTGGAAAACTTCATTGCCATCATTAACCCGCCAGAGGCCGCCATCCTGGCAGTGGGTTCAGCGCGTCAGGTGCCCGTGGTGGAAAATGGCGAGATCAAGATCGGCTGGCGTATGAAAGCCACCATTTCAGTGGATCACCGCGTCAGTGATGGCGCTGAAGCAGCGCAGTTCATGCAAAAACTGGCCGAATTTTTAGAAAACCCCATCGGCATGTTGATCTAAAAAACAAGACTTCCGAAGTCAGTGAGACTTCGGAAGTCTTGTTCAGGGCGAGAAGGAGAGGAAACTGCTCAAAAAACTTAGCGCCGGTACACCACATTGAGGTGATAGCGAGCGGCCTTGAAATACTCTGCTGCAAACTTGGCCACATCTTCCGGCTCATAGGGCGCGCAGCTGAAGACATCCAGGTAAATCGCCCGGCTGGCATCGGCAAAATGCGCCGAAATCAACGAAGTCTCAATTAGCTGCATCATACTGAAGCCCTGCACCCGCGGGTCATCGCCAAAAAAGACCACTTGCGTTTCGCCGAACCGCCGCATTTTGATTCGGTCGCACAGCATTTTCACGAACTGGCGAATGGCCTGCGCATTTTGCATCAGCCCCAGGTCGCAGTCGTACAGATCAATGCACGAGGAAACGCCCCAGTATTCGCTGGAATGCTCCGCTTGCGCTTGAGGCAAAGGAACAGGTTGCGTCATTTGTACAGTTCTCTCCTGAAAAACTCTGGAAGTGCAAAGGCTGCCCGATGGATTTCAGGGTTGAGGTACTGGTTTTCGCCGGGCGGATAGGGCTTGTTCAACCCCTGAGTCCAGGGAATATCAGAAACATACATGAAACCGATGCCGCCGCCAGGGTAGGTGGGGATTTGCGCATAGTAGTAAGCAGGATTTTTCACCAGCCCTCGGGCCGAGTGATAAATCTGGCGGATCAGATCGGCATCGAAGTAAGGATGTTCACATTGCGTGGTTGCTGCTCCACCGGGAGTGAGGGCGCGCACCATCAGCTTGTAAAATGCTTCTGAAAACAAGCGTTCAGCCATCCCAATCGGGTCGGTGGTGTCAGAGAGGATCACATCGAATTGCCCCGGATTTTCTTCGAGATAGCCGAAAGCGTCGCGCACGATCAACCGGGCACGCGGATCCGCCCACGGGTCCCCAAACGAATCGGCGAAATGTTCGCGGCACAAATCCACCACCCGTTGATCCAGCTCGCAGACGACGACCTCCTCCACCGAAGGGTAGCGTAACGCCTGGCGCAAAGAGCCGCCGTCGCCGCCGCCCACGATCAACACCCGCCGTGGGTTTTCCACCGCCAGCATCGGCACATGAACGATCATCTCGTGATAGCCCATGTTGTCGCCCGCGGTCAGTTGAATGATGCCATCCAGGATCAACGCATTGCCGAAAAACTCGGTTTCGATCACCTGAATGTGCTGATACGGCGTTTGCTCATCTGCCAGGATACGTTTGACCCGCAACCCCTTGCGGTAATAGGGATGTAATTCTTCGGTGAACCAGATGCTCATTGCTTTGCCACCTACACAGCCACAGGAATTTTGGTCTCGACTTCGGCTTCGCGATCTAGCTTGCGCAGGGTAAAATGATCTGACCCAGGCGGCGTATTTATACCCGCGCAGCGCTGAATGTCAATCTTTTTGAGCCGTGCCTTTTCTCTTCAATTTCAAGCAAAACAGTGCAAAATGAGCACAAAACCGATGGCACAAATTCTAAAAATACTCCAACGGGCGTTGTGATGCGCGCGCGTTTCACCTTTGAACTTTAATTCATATGACGGATTTTTCCCTTTACCTGCACATCCCCTTTTGTGTTCACCGCTGCGCTTATTGTGACTTCAACACCTATGCCGGGCAAGAAGCGCTCATCCCGGCTTATCTTGATGCTTTACAGGCTGAAATCGGCTACCTGAGCGCGACCTCCCCAGAACGGCTGCGTGTTGCCACGATTTTTTTCGGCGGAGGCACCCCTTCGCTTCTTTCTGGACCTCAGCTGGCTTCCGTTATGGACGCGTTGCGCGCCGCTTTTGAGTTTCACCCCGCCCTGGAAGCCACCCTGGAGGCCAACCCCGGCACCGTCTCGCTCGAAACGCTGACCGCCTACCGTGCCGCCGGCCTCAACCGACTTTCCTTCGGCGTTCAATCGGCCCATCCTGCGGAGCTACGCATGCTCGAACGCGCCCACGATTTTTTCGATGTCATCCAATCGGTTAAATGGGCGCGACAGGCTGGCTTTACCAACCTCAACCTGGACCTGATCTATGGCTTGCCCGAACAATCGCTGGCCTCCTGGAAGGTCACCCTACAGCGCGCCGTGGATTTGCACCCCGAACACATTTCAGCGTATGCCCTCACCCTGGAACACGGCACGCCGTTTGGGCGTTGGGCAAGGCGCGGCCTGCTCCCCCTGCCCGATCCTGACCTGGCGGCAGAGATGTATGAGTGGACCAGCGAATTTCTCGAAGCTAATGGTTATGTTCAATACGAAATTTCCAATTGGGCCAGGCACGATGGCACTTCGCTCTCTGCACACCAGGCGCCCGCTTTTGCCTGCCGTCATAACCTGCAATACTGGCGCAACCTGCCTTATCTCGGTCTGGGCGCCGGCGCACACGGATACGCTCACGGTTATCGCTACTCAAATGTCTTGCGTATCAAGACGTATATTGAGCGGCTACGCAACCTTCCCGCATCGTCCTTGCTGGCTTTTCCCTTTACGCCTGCGACAGTCAACGCCCACAAACAGACGCTTCAAGATGACCTCTCCGATTTCATGATTACCACGTTGCGCCTGACGCGCCAGGGCCTTTCGACGGCTGAGTTTCGACGGCGTTTCGGCCGGGCGGTGACGGAGGTCTTTGGCCGGGAGATCACCGAATTGGTAGAGTTTGGCTTGCTGGAATGGGTTGAGATAGCGGGGGAAACGTTCTTGCGGTTGAGCCGGCGCGGTCGCTTGTTGGGCAATCAGGTCTTTGTGCGCTTTGTTTCGTGAGGGCAGTGAATCTTTACGAAGCCGCGGGAATGTCTAAAAGGCGGAGGATGGCTGGGGCAATGTCGGTCAGCGCGTTCATTTGCTGGCTGAAGGCCTCCCGCCAGCGTTGTGCACCCAGCAACAGGGCTGGTACCGCAGCGGGGGGTGTGGCGGCGGGTGGAAAGATCTTCCAGGTTGCCATGATCGGAGGTGATCAGAATCAAGCCATCGTCGTCCCACTGTTGTAGCAGCCCGGCCAGCACACCATCGAAGGTTTGCAGCTGGTCGAGAGCCCAGGCCATGTCTTGTTTGTGGCCGGCGTAGTCGCTGGCCCAGTATTCGAACAGGGAGAAATCATATTGGCGTGCCAGGTTGGCCAGCTGTGCCCCGGCTTGCTGCGGGGAGAATAGAGGGGCATCGGCAAAGCCGAGCATGTTTCGCCAGCCCTGAGCGGTGAAGTCGGCGGAGAGGGCGCGGCCGG
>JBMFPJ010000144.1:0-5549 GCA_049969175.1 Anaerolineae bacterium
CCTCGCGAATGACAGCATATTCGCCGGCCAGATCGAGCAAGAAGACCGCCGCGTGATAGAAATTGAACCGCTCTCGAATAAAATTTACCGCTTTGACCAGCAATTCATCCAGGTTGAGCGAGCCGCTAATATCGCGAGCAATTTCAGCGGCGGTTTGCAATTGCAAGGCGCGCTGGCGGCTTTCTTCCAGCAAGCGGATGTTGTAAATCACGCCGGCAACCTGGCTGGCCAGAGCGGTCAGAAAGCGTAAATGCTCCTCGGTAAAAGCCCGCTCTCGCTCCAGATCCTGAATGATGAGAGCGCCGATGGCTCGATTGTTCAAGAGCATTGGGGCTCCCATCCAGGATTTGGCAGGACGGCCGGCAATTTTTGCTCCCAGCTCCAGGGTGCGCCTTTCGGTGTCTTCAACAATCATCAGGGGCTGGCGAGTGTGGAGAAGGATGGATGTCAGGCCCTCACCGAGTGGGAAGGGTTGAATGGATTGAATATTTCCATCTTCATAGCTATAAGGCACGCTGATGGTGTTTGTCTTTTCGTCGTAGAGGGTAACCGTAAAGCTGAAGTCGCCAATGGCTCTGCGAATCTGTTCATGAAGGGTGGGGTACAGAGCGCTTGCCTCGCTGGTCGTAGAAAGCGTTTGAGCGATGGTCATCAGGGCGTTTAATTCGCGCAGGCGATCTTCAGTAGCGCGCAGCGCACCGATTTTCTCAAAAGCGATATTGGCCAGGTCAATCAGGTTCTGATAGGGCTGCAAGGTTGCATTGGTCAGCGCTTGCGCGCGTGTGCCCAGCAGAATCATTGCTTGCAGATTCTCACCCTGCATGATGGGCAAATAAGCGAATGATGAACATACCCAGGCACGAGGTAGAGCGACCAGGCTTGGAGGCAATCTGGTGCTGTTCAAATCGAAGATGGATTGCCCTCCCAGGATTTTCAGTGCCTCGGCGGGGCGGATGCTCATCTCACGCGGCATCGAAGCCATATCCACACGCCCGGCTGGATCATGGTGAGCATAAAGAGTCAGTCGCTCTCCTTGAACGGTGAAAAGTGCACTGAGATAGGGTGATCCGCGCAGGGCTTTGTTGATTTCTTCCAGCACCTGTTCCTGATTTTGGGCACGGGCAATTAAGCGACTGGCACGATACAGCCGTTCCAGCTCCTGGAAGTTGATTTGGGTTGCTTCAACCAGATTGTTGTTTTGAATGGCTGCGGCGATCTGATTGGCGATGGTTTGTAAAACAGTCACCGTGTCGGCGTCGAAAGCGTGTGTATCGACGCTTTGTACATCCAAGACTCCAAAAACGTGTCCGCCTGAAGAAATCGGCACACCCACTTCTGAGCGGGTCTCGCGGAGTAATTCATGGCTGAGGTGGACCGGGTCTTCTGAGACGTCTAAGGCGACGCGCGGGATGTTGTTCGCCGCTACCCAGCCGATGATGGAAGTTGGTCCTACTTCCAGGCGATAATTTTGGGCAAGGAAATCTTTTGCTGGAGGGCCATAAGCCGCCTGCAGGCTGGCGTATTTTCCGCTCCGATCGAGCAAAAAGATTTGGGCGTAATAATAGCCAAAGCGTTCAACGATCAAGCGGGTGGTGTTGTTGAGCAAATCTTCCAACTGAGGCGCTGCGGTGATGCCCTGGGCAATTTCGGCTGCTGTGCGGATTTGGCGGGTACGTTCTTCAACTTTCTGTTCCAGCGAGCGATATAGGCTGCTCAGCTCTTCGGCCATGCGGTTGAAGGAGTAAGCCAGAAAGCCAATTTCGTTGTTGCTCGGAATTTCGGCGCGTTCGTCCAGGTTTCCCTCGGCGAAGCGACGGGTAATTTGCGTTAGAGTGAGAATCGGCCGAATGACGCGATTCGCCCCGATGTAAACAAAAAACGTTGTCGCAATAAGACTGATGCCAAGCAAAGCCAGGGTAAATGGAACCAGGCTGTTTAATTGCCCAAATACGATGGATTTGTCTATTTCCAGCACGATTCCGGCCTTGATTTCGGGCATCCATTGTGCCTGGGCAATGACTGCTTTTCCATCAGGGTTGAGAAATTCCAGGGAGGGTTGGCTGTCTTGCCCTGTCATCAGGCTTTCGAAGGCAGCCGTTAATTGGGCTTGTTGAGAGGAGGTTGGGTTAAAGCGGAGAATTTCGCGGGTGTAAGGATCGGCTTTGACAAAAGTGCTCGGTGGGACAAAGTAATAGGAATCTATGGCGGAACTTTGCAGGCTTGAAGCCGGTTGCAAAATGGACAGCAAATTGGGCGTTTCGCTGATGCCGATGACTGTTCCCAGCAGTGAACCGCCAGGTGTTTTGTAGGGTTGGATGGTGAGAAGGATGATCTGGTTGGGGTAAAGAGGCCAGAAGTCGTAGAGTGCAATCATTTCTGGCTTGCCACTTTTCAATATTTCAGCGATGGCTGTTTGGGTGAGGGATGTACCTTCCCATTCTGCTTTGCTGGCAATTTCGATTGAGCCATTCGAATCAGTGACCAGAAATTGGCTGAAGGTAGATTCAGCATCTTCCACA
This sequence comes from Anaerolineae bacterium, assembly GCA_049969175.1. Lineage (GTDB taxonomy): Bacteria > Chloroflexota > Anaerolineae > Anaerolineales > Villigracilaceae > DAOUAN01. The sequence continues at coordinate 2,520 of JBMFPJ010000144.1, forward strand.
TTCAGGTCACGCAGCTCACCTAAGATTTCATTGCGCAGGGATGAAAAGTCGGCGCTTTTTCGGCTGGCGTGAGTGGCACGTTCGAGCAACGAAGAAAAATCGGTTCGGCGTACCAGACGGTCCAGGCGGATGCTTTTGACCTTAAGTTCCGTCCTGAGCTCGCTTACCTGGGAGGTGAGCAAATTTTTCATCTGGAACAGAGCTTGTTCGCGCAGCAACGTTTGTGCTCGCAGGTAAGCAGCCCCTGCTATCAGGAAGAGTGGAATGAAAGTTAAGAGTAATAGAGTTTGAATGAGCGAGCGCGTCAGACTTCCTCTGAACTTCACTCGCTCGTTGTCGTGGGGGGAAGAGAAGAGGGTTGGATTCATTCTTTATGTATATTCCCAGACTTGTTCTCCGCTGAGGATGCGCCGAATTTGATCCGGGAACCGGTCCGGATCGAGAGGTTTTCCCAGAAAGCCATCGAATCCGGCCTCACGGGCTTTGTTCATTTGCTCCAGGCTGGCTTCTGCGGTGACGGCCACAATGGGAATGTTCTTCAACCGTTCAGACATGCGAATTTTCTTTAGGGCGCCGTAGCCATCTTCATAGGGGAGGCGGATGTCCATCAGGATCAGGTCTAAACGAGGCAGGGTATCGGCATATTCAACGACTTCGTAGCCGGAAGTTTTCCATTCGCAATGGATACCCAAGTACCCTAGCATGCGGGCGATGAGCACAAAGTTAGAAACGTTATCTTCTACCACCAGGACGGTTGTGTCTTTGGGGATAGGTGGTTTGTGAACAGGTTGTGTGTCTGAGACGGTGAGCGGGTTAGCCATTTGAGTTCCTCATGAATCTCTCGATAAGCTGGGGGAGAAGATCTACATCAATCGGCTTTTGAATATAACCATCGCAGCCTGCCTCCAGAGAACGCTCACGATCGCCGCGCATGACATTGGCGGTGACGGCCACAATAGGGATATTTGCATAGATCGGGTTGGCCCGAATTTCGGCGGTTAGCGTATAGCCATCCATATCAGGCATGTTAATATCCATGAGAATTAAATCTAGCTTGTGAGTCCGCAAACTCTCAAGGGCTTCGCGGGCATTCGCCGCTTCGGTGACTGCGTAGCCTTCGGCTTCCAGAATGCGGCGCATCAGATTTCGATTTTCGCGGTTATCTTCAACGTAGAGAATGGTGCCTTTATTTGTCATACATCTGTCTCCGCATCAATTTTACTCGCCGCTTAATTCTATTACATAACAGCAACCTTACAAATAACCTAACAAAAAAGCCGAGGCCGGGCCTCGACTCTCTGAGCGGGTGATGGGATTCGAACCCACGATATCATGCTTGGGAAGCATGCGTTCTACCACTGAACTACACCCGCAAACTGGACATTGTGCCGAGATTATAGCCATAGCCCTGAGGCATGTCAAGCGTTTTTGCTGAAGTCTTAGGGCTTTTTAAACTCACGGTTCGGTTATTTTCAGAGCAGTTTTAAGAAATTAGCCGGTTTTTAGGCTAAAAACTACCGAAAACTGAACATTCGAGTAAGATATTGTAAGATGATCAGAAATGCTCAACTTTTTTCGGCAAAAATATAGCCAAAATTTTGCTGATTTTGCACAGAAATGACGATTTCAATTTTTTACGCAAAATAAATTACCGAACCATGAGTTAATTCTTTAAAAATTTTTACACATAGAACGCGAACACTTGACGCCCAGAATCATCTCTCTTATAATCACCCCGCTTGTCTGGAAACCCGCCGGGCGCTTGCCCGGCATGTTCTTGTCATCATAAGGAGAAAGTTATGCCCCCACATCCAAAGCGAAAGCACTCAAAAGGTCGCCGTGATCGCCGGCGCGCTCATGATGCCTTGCAGGCTCGTAACCTGGTTGCCTGTTCCAATTGTGGCTCCATGCGCCTGCCGCACACTGTTTGCCCCAATTGCGGTTTTTACGAAGGGCGTGAAGTGATCGAAGTGAAAAAAGAAAAGAAGAGTGAGTAATCCGCTGCACGGGTCGTGACGAACACGACCCGTTTGTGTTTAATAGGGTAGTTTGGAGGTCAATGCATGAAACTACAACCTGCTACAACCGCCTTTGTTTTTCCCGGCCAGGGATCGCAGTCTGTGGGCATGGGCAAGGAATTGGCTGCGGCTTACCAGACAGCCCGTCAAGTCTTTGAACAGGCCGACGCGATTCTGGGTTTTTCTCTTTCGCGGCTGATGTGGGAAGGCCCGGAAGCCGATTTGAACGATACAGTCAACACTCAGCCGGCTCTTTATGTGCATTCGATCGCGGCCTGGAAGACTTTTTTGAGCCTGTTTCCTGAGTTTCAGCCGGCACGGATGGCCGGTCATTCTTTGGGGGAACTTTCTGCGCTGACAGCGGCAGGGGCATTGGCATTTGAGGATGGGTTGCGCCTGGTGCGCAGGCGCGGTGAGTTGATGAAACGCGCCGGCGAACTTGCTCCGGGTGGGATGGCTGCCATTTTGGGGTTGGATATTCCGATATTGGAGAAAATTTGTAGTGAAGCCAGCCATCCTGGCGAGCCGGTCCAGGTTGCCAATGACAATTGCCCCGGGCAGGTGGTTATTTCGGGGGCGAAGGCGGCGGTGGAACGGGCAATTGAACTGGCGAAAAATGCAGGTGCCCGGCGGGCTATTCCGCTGGCCGTAAGCATCGCGGCTCATTCGCCGTTAATGGCAACCATTCAGGGTGAGTGGGGAGAGGCGGTTGCGGCCGCGCCAATTGGCGATGCGCAGGTGACAGTTGTGGGAAATGTGCAGGCCATGTCGCTTCGTCAGGCGCAGGAATTGCGCGAAGACCTTCTGGCGCAAATGCAGGGGCGAGTCCGGTGGACGGAATCGGTGCGGAACATGATCGGAAACGGAATCCGTTCCTTCGTCGAGGTGGGAAGCGGGAGTGTGCTGATTGGCTTGATTCGCCGAATCGATTCATCTGTTGCCACTTTTTCGCTGGGGAATCCGGGGGATTTTCAGGCGTTCCTGGAGTAATAGCCGACTGTTACGTTCATTC
>JBMFPJ010000145.1:0-5548 GCA_049969175.1 Anaerolineae bacterium
CCGCGCCGCCATTACGCTGTTGTTGCTTTCGCTGGCCTGTACCCCGCTCAACACGTTCTTCGGCTGGCGCGAAGCACTCAAACGTCGCCGCGCCCTCGGGCTATATGCCTTTTTCTATGCCACGTTGCACATGCTGATTTTCGTTGACCTGGATTACGGGCTGGCCTGGAGCCTGTTGGTGCAGACGGTCTTCGAAAAGCCCTTTATCCTGGTGGGCATCATCACTTTTCTGTTGCTGTTGCCGCTGGCGGTCACATCATTTGACTTATGGAAGGTGCGGCTGGGCAAAAGATGGAAGCGCCTGCACCGGCTGGTGTATTTCATTGCTCCGTTGGCCGTACTGCACTATGCCTGGAGTAAAAAAGGCAATCTCTTTGCTTTGCAGGGCGATATTTTGAAGCCGCTACTCTACGGGCTGATGGTGGGGATTCTGCTCCTGGCGCGGCTCCCCGCGGTTCGACGGCGCCTCGCCTCGGGCTGGACCCGAATCGGGTCGCCGCGCCCCGTGCCGAGTCCGGCCCCCGAAGCGAAGGTCGAGTAGATGCTGCTGGCCCGTGAGGTCTGAGATGGGGGGCGTTTTCCGTGACCGGCTGGCGAAAACGTTGTGACAATCGTCACTGAGGGGCATTTGTGCCGGATGTTATAATCACCCCGAAAATTTTTGCCAGGAGAGATAGCATGGAATATAAAATTGTCAAAGTCCCGCAAGGCGGGGAAAAGATCACAATCAAAGATGGTGTCTTACAGGTTCCCGATCACCCGATTATCCCCTTTGTGGAGGGTGACGGGACGGGGCGCGATATCTGGCGCGCTTCGGTGCGCGTCTTCGATGCCGCAGTAGAAAAGGCCTACGGTGGCAAGCGCAAAATTCACTGGATGGAAGTTTACGCCGGTGAAAAATCCTTCAAATTGTTCAACACCTGGCTGCCAGATGAGACCACTGAGGCCTTCAAAGAGTTCCTGGTGGGCATCAAAGGGCCGCTGACCACGCCGGTCGGTGGCGGGATTCGTTCCTTGAACGTGGCCTTACGCAAGCTTCTCGATCTGTACGTCTGTCAACGTCCGGTGCGGTACTTTCCCGGTGTTCCCTCGCCGGTAAAACACCCGGAATATGTAGATATGGTCATTTTCCGTGAGAACACGGAAGATATTTACACCGGCATTGAATTTCGGCAAGGCACGGAAGAGGCCGAGAAATTCAAGACCCTGCTTAAAGAAAATTTCCCCAGCGAGTATGCCAAGATTCGCTTCCCCGATACGGCTGGGTTCGGCGTGAAACCGGTCTCAGTACAAGGGACAGAACGCCTGGTACGGGCTGCGATCAAATGGGCACTGGCGAATAAACGCAAGAGCGTCAACTTTGTGCACAAAGGCAACATCATGAAGTTCACCGAAGGTGCCTTCAAAGATTGGGGCTATGGCCTGGCCAAGCGCGAGTTCCGCAATGAAATCGTCACCGAGCGCGAATCATGGATTTTGGGCAACAAGGAAAAAGACCCCAACCTGAGCGTGGAAGCCAATGCACGCATGATTGAACCCGGTTTCGACATGATGGCGCCCGATCAGCAGGCGGCGGTGATGAAAGAAGTGGAAGCCGCTCTTGCCCTGTGGCCCACGCACGGTGACGGCAAGTGGAAGAGCAAACTACTCATCAAAGATTCCATCGCTGATGTGACGTTGCAGTTCGTGCTTATTCGCCCCAAAGATTACGATGTCATCGCCACCCTGAACCTGAACGGCGATTATCTCTCCGATGCGCTGGCAGCCCAGGTGGGCGGCATTGGGATTGCCCCCGGCGCCAACATTAACTATGAGACTGGTCACGCCATCTTTGAGGCCACACACGGCACCGCGCCGAAGTATGCCGACCTGGACAAGGTCAACCCTGGCTCGGTGATCCTCTCCGGCGAGATGATGCTGCGCTACATGGGCTGGAGGGAGGCCGCCGATCTGATCATCAAAGGCATGGAAGGCGCCATTGCCGCCAAGACGGTGACTTATGACTTCGCTCGTCTGATGGAAGACGCCACCGAAGTGAAATGCTCCGAGTTTGGCGATGCGGTGATCAAGCACATGGGATAATGTTCCCTTCATGCACTTGCCAGAACGAACAGGCCGCCTCACATTGAGGCGGCCTGTTCTCTCAATTTGCAGCCTGCAAAGCCAGAGACCTGGCATGGATTTTTTGCAACAACCACGCCAAACCCAACGAGACCAACGCCAAACAAATATAGGTGACAAAACCAAAGGCGTAGCCGCTCTCTCCCTGCCAGCGGACGAAAGCACTCAAGATGGGTGGGATGACGAAGCCGCCGAACGCGCCCAAACCACCCACCCAGCCTGATGCGCCGCCAACCGCCTGCGGCACTTCTTTGGGGACAAGTTTAAAGACCGCGGCGTTCGTCACCCCCATCCCCACCGCCATCATCAGCTCCGCGGCCAGAGAAAGCCCAAAGGTGTGGGAGAGTGTTAAAAGCAACGCGCCGACCAGCATCACGGCCAGCGCAAGGATAGCAGTGCGCTCACCGCCGAGACGGTCTGCCAACGAGCCGCCCCAGATGCGCACCAGCGAGGCCAGCAGAGAATAAGCCGCAGTCAATATCCCTGCCATGACCGCCGAAACGCCGAGAAAGGATTTCCAATACGTCGGCAGCCAGGCAGTCATCGCCAGAAAACCCCCAAAGGAAGTAAAATAAATTGCCACCAGCGCCCAGGTCTTCCAGACTCTGGCGGAGATGAGCGAGCTCTCTTTGACGCTTCCAGACGGGAAGATTTCCTGCCCCGCTTTGGCCGCTTCCCGCCGCGCTGCTTCGGGGTCAAGACCTTGTTCACGCAGTTGGAAGTAGAGCGCGTTCAGCCCCGTGAAGTAATAGCCGACTGTTCCGAGTATCAACAAGGAAAGCCAGATGAGATACGCACCCGCCAGCCCGGCGGCCGTCAGCGCCAGGGGCAGGATGAGAGTGAAAATGCCAGGTGCCAGGTTGCCCACACCGCCATAAATACCGAGAGCATACCCCTGCTTCGCTTTCGGCGTCCAGTACGAGGCTTGACTGATGCCTACCGAAAACGTGGCAATGCCGCAGCCGCTCAACGCGCCGAGCAGGAGAAACAGCGGATACATGCCCTGCGTCAGGCGATCAGGGTAAAAACTGTAAATGGTCAGGGTCAGGCCCAACATGCCGAGGATGGAGAGACCGAGCAGAATCAACAGCGGTTTGCGTCCGCCCGTTGTATCCACCCACGCGGCAAAGGGGATGCGCAGCAGCGAACCCGTCAGCGAGGGAATCGCCACCAGAAAGCCGACCATGACAGGCGTCAACTGCATGACATCCTTGAGCTTTTGGGCGGTCGTACCGAATAACGCCACAGCGGCAAAACCGATGAAGAAACCAAGCGTCGCGCCGAACAAGCCGCGTTGAGGAGTGCCTTTGATATTCATGTGTACTTCCTCCATGTCAGGCCCGCGCCTTCCTCAGCCAGATGACAATCTGCCAGGGGCGCAGCAGATAACCGAGCGGCCAGGTGATGATGTGAACCAGGCGCGAGAAAGCAAAAGCCATCGTCAACAGGAAGAAATTGAAGACGTGCAGTTTAATGGTGAATGGCAGGGGCGCGAGCGGCGCAGCATTCGGGCGAAAGGTCAGGATAGACCAGATGTAGGGCGTGAAGATGCCCGTGAACCAATACGAACCCCAGCGGTAGTACGAGGCGATGATGACGCCCGTCACCAGCGAAACCAGAATCAGCGCGATGACGATGTAATCCATTGGTGTGCTGACCGCCTGCACGCGCGGATGCGTCAGCCGCCGCCAAAGCAGAACGGTTATGCCGAGCGTCGCCCACAGTCCCAGCCCGATTCCGCTGAGTTCCAGCAGGTAAAGCCGCAACGGGTGCGCGTTCCACAGCACGACACTCTGCGGGATGAAGATGGCAATCAGGTGTCCCGTCAGGATAATGGTGATGCCCCAGTGAAAGGGGATCGAACCCCAATAGAGCCAGCGCCGTTCTAGCAGTCAAACTCGATATGCTGAAGGGGCGATAGACCGAGCGATAGATGGTGACGATGGTGGCAGTGAATAACGCTACGTAGGGAAAGATGACGAAGAGAAGGGTGTTCCAATCCATGCTGCCTCCCAAAATTTACTTTGTACCGCGACATTTATCTCGCTTTCGGCTGTGGCAAGATAAATCTCGCGGTACTGAATTTACACCGCAGGCTGTGAAATAAATTTCGCGGTACTCTTCGCGGCTTCAAATAATTTGATGTACGGGTTGTCCTTGTCCTTCTCGCGCAGCACAGCAATCATGCGTTCCACAGCGGGGGCAAAATGCTCCAGCAGTTCAGGCAGAGGCCGTTCGGCGACAGCCAGATAGCGCAAAACCGGCACGAGATGGTCGGGCAGTTCGCCTTCGAGGTCAACCTTGAGTTCAGTCATGGCGCGGTTTAACTTCGCCATGAACTCGCCGCGCTGATAACTCTCGCCCCAAATTTGAAAACCGACATAGGGCGCGGCGGCGGGACTCAGATCGAGGGTGCGCGTGGCGAGTTCCTCCCATTCGGCGAGAGACAGCGCGCCGATCTTTTTGACGAAGGCCGCCAGTCCGCTGCGCGCGGGACTTTGGGCGGATTCCGCCAAACCAGCTTCCAACAGCTCGAGCAGGCCTGGGCGCGGATAGCAGAAGGCTTCAGCAAGTAAGAGACGAATGTCCATTATTCACCTCGTTGGGGCGGCTGCAAATACCCCACGCCAACTTCGCCTTTGTGCGCCAGCGGGTCTTTCCAGGTTTCGACGGACATCTCGCGGTGATAGGGCGGGAGGACGAATCGCTCAGGGACGGTGGGGAGGGTGGTCAACTTCTAGATGGCTTCCGCCTCCTCGGGGTCGCACCCCGCCTGGGTCAGGGCATGAAGCGTAGCCTCGTCCATTTGCTGATCGACCGTCTTGCGGCGCATGTAAATCCGCACGGCGTAGAGTTTGCGCAGAATCCGGCGAATCACCTCCTCATCCCCCGCGCTGAATAGATTAGCAAGATACTTGATAGGGAGACGCGCCTTATCGAGATTGTCGAAGAGTTCAAATTCGTGCTGCGGATTATCGTCCAGATCGAGGCGCACGTGGCCATCCTGCAAATTGCTCATCACCGGCGAGAGCGGCGGGATGTAAAACATCATCGCCATCGTGCGATATTCGAGATGCAAAGGCAAGGCAATCTTCCAGACTTTGGCAAACTTGTAGATGGGACTCTCCTGGGCGGCTTTGATCCAGCCATCGTCAACGCCATTGGCTTTGGCAGCAGTGATGACTTCGGGGTCGAAGGGATCGAGGATAGTTTCCAGGAACGAGTCCACCAGTTCCTCACGCCCGTCGGACCCCAGTAATTGAAGGCATAGGTGAACTGGGCATAGCCACCCGCCATCAACACGGGTTTGAGACGGGCTCGGGTGATGGAGTTGTTCATGCCTGCCCGCTTACCACGCAAGGGAGAGATGGGAATGCCCACCGTTCGCTCGGTAGCGTGATAAACGAACACTGTGCCCCGCGGAATG
>JBMFPJ010000146.1:0-5469 GCA_049969175.1 Anaerolineae bacterium
TCGGCGAAGAGAATCGCCGGTTGCCAGGAGGGGAGTTCGAAGGTGTAGGGGATTTGAAATAGCCAGAGCCAGGTGCTCAGCCAGGTCAGGAGCGCTCCGCTCACGGCTACCAGCCAGGAATAGTGTTGGGTTGCAGGCGTGGAGCGTAGCACTAGCAGGACCAGGGCGGTCAAAAAAAGCAGGATAATCGGGATGAAAATGAGCATGGAGGAATGTAAAATTGGGGGTTGCAGCAAATAGTATATCTCACTTTATTCAGGTTAGGGTAAACTTGCGGCATGCCGACAAACATTGAAATTAAAGCCCGTGCTCGAAATTTTGCTGAGATTCGCTCGCGTGCAGAGACCTTGAGCGATGTGCCTGTGCAGATGATTGCGCAGGAGGATACATTTTTTTATACGCCGCGGGGACGGCTCAAACTACGCCAATTGGCGCCGGATCGCGGCCAACTGGTCTATTACGAGCGCGCAGATCAAAGTGGCCCCAAGCGCTCTGATTACAGGGTTTTTGAGACGAACGACCCGGACGGGTTGAAAGCTACACTGGCGATGGCCCTGGGGGTGCGTGGCGTGGTGAAGAAGACCCGCTATCTTTACCTGATCGGGCAGACGCGCCTGCACCTGGATGAGGTGGATGGGCTGGGTCAGTTTGTGGAATTGGAAGTGGTTTTACGCCCGGGGCAATCCGAATGGGAGGGGCAGGTGATCGCTGAAGATTTGATGCGTAAGCTGGGTGTGCAGGCTGCCGATTTGATTGAAGGCGCGTATATGGATTTGCTCGAAACTCGCTGATTTGTGGGAGAGAAGTCATGCCAGCTGTAACAAGCATTAATCATGTTGCAATCGTGGTAGATGATTTGGAAAAGGCGCTTTCGTTCTGGCGAGATGCATTGGGGATGGAATTACACCAGTTGCGAGAGGTGCCTGCGGAGAAATCGCAGGTGGCTTTCTTGCCGCTGGAGGGTGCCGAGGTGGAGCTGGTGCGCCCTACGGATGATGAATCAGGGATTGCGCGCTATCTGGCAAAGCGTGGGCCGGGAATGCATCATCTGTGCCTGGAGGTGGATGATCTGGAGGGGATGCTGACTCAATTGAAGGCAAAGGGGGTGCGGTTGATCAACGAAGAGCCGCGCCTGAGTGCCGAGGGGCGTAAGTATGCCTTTATTCACCCTGAGGCAAGTGGTGGGGTGTTGGTAGAATTATATGAGCGTAAATAGCGAATGCTCGAAAATATCGAAACGATTTTTCAGGACCGTTGTTTGCTGGTGAGGAACCGCCCGATTGTGGTGGGGGTTTCTGGTGGACCGGATAGTCTCTGCCTGATGGAGGCTTTGCGTCAGGCGGGTTATCCGTTGATTGTGGCGCATTTTAATCATCGCTTGCGGCCAGAAGCCGATATAGAAGCGACCGCGGTCGAGCGCACGGCGAGTCGATTGATGATTCCCTCGGTTGTGGAAAGCGCCGATGTGCGCGCTTATGCCGGGGAACATGGTATGTCAATTGAAGAGGCAGCGCGCTACTTGCGCTATCGCTTTCTTTTTGCCCTGGCGCGCAAACATTCGGCCCAGGCGGTGGCTGTGGCGCACACGGCGGACGATCAGGTGGAAACGGTGCTGATGCACTTTTTGCGTGGGGCAGGTTTGACCGGCCTGAAGGGGATGACCTATCGCACGATTTTGCCTTCTTTTGATGCGGAGATTCCGGTGGTGCGGCCTTTGCTGGATGTGTGGCGTGAGGAGGTTGTAGTCTATTGCGCGGCAAATGGCTTGCGTCCAAATTATGATTCGAGTAATGATTCGTTGAATTTTTTGCGCAATCGCATTCGCCATTTGTTGATTCCTACGTTGGAAACGTACAACCCTCATTTTCGACAGGTGGTCTGGCGCAGCGCTCAATCGCTGGCAGCCGACCATGCCCTTTTGATGGAGCTGATTGACCTGGCATGGAAGGAATGTGTGTTGCAGCAAAGTGAGGATGTGATTGTGTTTGATATTCCCGCTCTGCGAAGCCGCTCAGTGGGATTGCAGCGGAATCTGTTTCGGCGGGCGGTTGAACACTTGCATCCCGGTCAGGAAACAACGTTTGCGGTGTTGGAACGAGCGGTTTCATTTTTACAGCAGTCGAGCGCCTTGCGCATGGATTGGATCGGGGGGATACGCCTGTTCCGCGAGGGAAATCAACTGTACCTGGCTACTTCTATGGCGGATTTGCCTTTCGACCGCTGGCCACAAATGCCTGTGGATATGGATGTCATCCATTTTTCGGTGCCAGCGGTGGTGGAGATCGCTGGCGGATGGAAATTGACCTGTGAACGCTGGCGGATTCCCGCTTTGGCGCGCGAACAGGCCGGACGAAACGAGGATCCCTTCCAGGTCTGGTTGGATGCGGAGAATTTGCCGGAGCGCCTCGAATTGCGGGTCAGACGTTCGGGGGATCGCTTCGAGCCGTTGGGGATGGAGGGTCATTCCCAAAAAATTTCCGATTTTTTTGTGAATGTGAAGATGCCTCAAAGAGCGCGAGCGCGCTGGCCTTTGTTGTGTGCTGGTGAGCAGGTGATTTGGGTGCCCGGTTATCGCCTGGCTCATGCTTATCGTCTCTTGCCAGGTAGTAAAACGGTGTTATATTTTGCTTTGTCGCGCCCGGTTGAAAAATCAACTTCTGGGATGTAACTTTTTGGCTGTTTTTTCATCCAATGTCTCGGAGGTTTCTATGGAAAATCAGCCGAGAGTGATTATTTTTACGACACCTACTTGTACCTTTTGCAATATGGCCAAGAAGTATTTTCGTGAGCGTGGAATTCGCTTCAAAGATGTGGATGTGAGCCGCGATCCGGTTGCGGCGCGAGATATGATGCGCCGGTCGGGGCAAAGCGGTGTGCCGGTGATTGACATTGGCGGCAAGATTGTTGTCGGTTTTGATCGTCCTAAAATTGATAAATTATTGGGCCTGAAGTAGGCCACTGGTTTCATCCTAAAACTTTTTTGACGAGGTGTATCATGAGCGAAGTAAAAATTGAACCCCTGGGCAGCCGTGTGCTGATTCGCCCGCTGGAGCAGGAGGCTCGCACTGCTTCGGGTTTGCTCCTGCCCGAAACGGCAAAGGAGAAGCCGCAAACTGGCGAGGTGGTAGCCATTGGCGATGATGAGGACATCAAGCTGAAAGTGGGGGATAAGGTCCTGTTTGCCAAGTATTCGGGCACGGAGTTTAAAATGGACGGTGTCGAATACTTGCTGATGGATGCCAATGATGTGTTGGCGCGCCTGAGCTAGCCGTTTTTGCCCTTTTAAACAGATCTCCGAAGTCTGGCTTCGGAGGTCTGTTTTTTTAATCGCTGGTTGATTCGTTGTTTAGCTGACGTAGTTTCAGGTAAATTTCGCGCCATTGGATTTTGGAGATGCCCAATTTTTGGCGAATTTTATCGGCTTCCATGCCAGATTGATAGTCGCGCAGCGCACAGGTCCAGCGACACATGTCGAAGGAGAGGTGTTTTTTCAGGCCGGCTTCTTCGCCAATGTCTTCGAGCAGGTATTCCAGGCGGCGCGGTGACCAGGGGAAGAGTTGATCCACGGGCTGGTATTGGGCGAGGTATTCCTGGTAGGCGGGAATCCAATCTTCGGGGAGGGGAATTTTGCGCTCTTTGTAACGGTTGGCCGGGCTGGCATAGCGGACAAAAAGAATTGGGCCGCCGGGCGCTTCCAGATCAATGTGATTCAAATGGATGCCTAGACATTCGCTCTTTTTGATGCCCGTGACGAGCAGCAGGTAGAGCAGAGTGTAGGGACGGGCATCCGGTTTTTGCCCGCGGCGATGACGGTCGGCGGCGAGCAGGGCGGCCTGCATTTCTTCTTCGGTGAGCACTTCGGGCAGGGGACTGATAGCGGAACGTTGCACCACTTTTTCGGCCGGGTCTATGACGATGACGGCGTATTGGTGCAACCAGCGGAAGAAGGATTTGGTCGAAGTGATGCGGCGAGCCAGGGTTTTTGGGCTGCATGGCACGGAGCGTTCTTTTTCGATCCACTCAAAAAAACGATTCAAATCATTGGTCGTGATCGAACCGATGGTGCGATCTGGGGGGAAGTATTGCGCATGCAGGCGTACATCGGAAAGAAAGGCATTGATGGTGTTGGGAGAGCGTCCCTGATCGTTGAGGTACATTTCCCAGGCTTTGATGGCCGGGGCTAGAGTGGATTGTGCGGTCAAATGAGCCGAAGGGGAGATGGATGGGCTCATGTATTCTCCTTGTCGGAATCGTGTGTAATCTTTGCGTATAGTTTAGCGAAAAAGGGGGAGAATGTCAATGCGAGAGTTCTTCGGGGCGGAAGCAGGGTTCGTAATCGAATCCCAGAATCAGGCGATATTGAATCGGGCTGTTGGGGTCGGGCAGGGAAATTTGAGTGGCGGAATTCAACCCAAGGATGGCCAGCAAGGTGGTGCGTTGGGTGGGGTCTTGATTGGGGGTCAGATCTACCAGGACGGAGGCGGAATAATCGCGCTTGTCGGCAGGGGAGATGCGGGTCTGGTAACCGGCGTAATTCAAACGTGAGGCGGCCAGGGCTTCCCAGCCTTCGAAGGGTGTGCCGTTTTGGATCTCAACGGTGATGGTTTGGCGTTGAACGGTTGTGGTGGAAAGGGTAAGGGCTTCGTTGAGCAGCTGGCGCAAGGCCTCTTCGTTGGGCAACAGGACGGCAGCTCCGCCAGGAGTGACCCAGGAGGAAACATATGGTGGGCGGATGTAGTAGCTGCGAATGGTGGCATTGCTCAGCCGGGGTAGATAGGGAGCCAGATTGAGCAGGTCACCCAGCCCAAGATCGGTGACGACGGTGCTGCTCAGGTCATTGTAGAGCTGGGGGATTTTGCTCAGTGTGTCGGTCTGCAGGATGCGATTGAAGAGGGCGCGTAAGGTTTCTTGCTGGCGGCGGCCACGGTCGAAGTCGTTGGATTTCAGACGGGAGCGAGCGTACCAGAGGGCCAGGTCGCCATCCATGTGGACGAGGCCAGGGCCGACGGTGTAAAGCCACCAGTTGTTTTCGTTGTAAGGGTCGTAGCTGGGATCGATCAGACGCCAGTCGGTGTAGGCACAGGCTACGGGTACGTCAATCCCGCCGAGGGTATCTATGATGTTGCGGAAGCCGTTGAAATCTACCATGGCGGTATGGTCAATGCGGATGCCGAGGTTGTAGGCGATGGTATCTTTGAGCAATGCGGGTCCGCCGCCGGGGTAATCGCTGAGTTCGCCCGATTGGTAAGCGATGTTGATACGTTGCATCCCTACGGTGGGGATGTAAATCCACAGGTCACGTGGAATGGAAATCAAGGAAACCTGTGCCTGGCGTGGCCACAACACGGCGACCAGCAAGGTGTCGGTGCGGAAGGAGGAGCCGGGGCGTTTGTCGGAGCCGATGAGCAAAAAGTTGACGGTTTCTTGATCGGTGAGAGGAGGCAGGGGGGTGGGTTGCAGGTCAGGGGC
>JBMFPJ010000147.1:0-5428 GCA_049969175.1 Anaerolineae bacterium
GGATGGGAGCCCGTATCCATGCCCATCATTTTATGCCTCTTCCAGGCTCCAGATGGTCTGGACTTCCTCCTGTACCCATTTCCGACTCTCTCAGACGCCGACTCGAACGCCTCATAGCCGCAGGAAAACTTTTCGGGCAGTGGGCACGCCAGCAAGAAGTAGCCGTATCGAACTATCTTCTTGCAAAATCGCAGGTATTTGTGTTTAAAAATGTCCATGAGCAAGACGGCACAATGACGGTTGTAACTAAAAGAAGGAGGGATGTTTCCAATGAAAGTTCTTGTTCTTTATTATTCAAAGGGCGGTAACACAAGAAAGCTGGCGGAATATGTAGCAGAAGGGGTCAACCAGGTAAGTGGAGTTTCGGCAGTTCTAAAGACACCATCAGATGTTACGAAAGAGGACTTCGTTGAAGCTGCAGGTATCATTGCCGGATCGCCTGTCTATTTTGGATCCATGGCGGCTGAACTTAAAAAGGTTTTTGATGATTTTGTCGGCGTCCGGAAAAAAATGGAAAACAAGGTTGGCGCCGCCTTTGCCACATCTGGAGATCCTACGGGTGGTAAAGAAACAACGATGCTTTCCATAATCCAGTGCATGCTGATTTATGGAATGATAATAGTTGGTGATCCGATGAGCGCAACAGGACATTACGGGGTTGCCTGTGTAGGGGCACCCGATGAACAAACGGCCGAAAACGCCAGAAAATTAGGAAGACGTGTTGCAGAACTCTGTTTGAAATTGCATGGCAAATAATAAAAACATTTCGGGGACGCTTTGAATGCGTCCCCGGCGGTGAGATGTTCAAGAAGGATGAATTCCTGTTCTTATCAGGTGTTATAAGAATGCTTCGATAAGAGCTCTTCGTTTTGGATGCTGAAGTTTTTTTAGGGCCTTCTTCTCAATCTGTCGGATCCTCTCTTTTGACACATTGAAACTTTTCCCTATTTTTTCCAGAGTTTCTTCAGGTCTGCCACCTATCCCAAAGCGAAGCCGCAGTATCTTTTCTTCACGAGGCTGAAGCGTAGCAAGCAGTCTTACCATAATGTCATGAAGCTCTTTGTGGCTCAGCTCCTTTAGTGGATGTTCGACCGAAGTGTCTTCAATGAAATCTCCCAATTGGCTGGAATCTTCATCTCCAACCGGCCCCTCCAGAGAGACCGGCTCCTCCGCCGAGCGCAAGATGCGATCCACCTTCTGCGCGGCGTATTCCCAGCGTCGTTGAACGCTCGCCGGTATGGGCCCCCCCTCCGCTCGAGCGCGTAAGATCGTCTGCACATCCTCCACCGGCAGGTAACCGGCTTCCAGCGCCAGCTCTTCATTGGTTGGCTCACGACCCAATTCTTGCGTCAGGCGGCGTTGTACCCGCAAGAGACGAGTGATTGATTCAAACAAATGTACCGGAATGCGAATCGTGCGCGCCTGCTCAGCAATCGAACGATTAATCGCCTGGCGAATCCACCAGGTAGCATACGTGCTGAACTTATAACCACGGCGCGGATCAAACTTACTCACCGCCCGCAACAACCCCAGATTGCCTTCTTGAATTAAATCGAGAAACGAGATGCCGCGCCCCAAATAACGCTTGGCCACACTGACCACCAGGCGCAAATTGGCCCGAATCAAAGCCTGATTTGCCTCCTCCGCCCGGTTATGGATCTCTCTCACCTGAGCAGCGAGCACTTCTTCGGAGGGCAGATTGCGTTGCAGGGTGCGCAACGCCGGTAAATCATCGTGGCGTTGAACATACTTGAGCAACCAATCCGCATATTCAGGCGGCAACAAATAAAAACACAAAAACACATTGTACGCATGACGCACCATCCCATCCCACAAGGGATCCGTCCCCCAACGATCCTGATCCAGATACGCTCGGAAATAAGAAGGCACGTCACTTTGCCAGCCAATGCGCAAGGCCTGCGCCTCACTCAGCATCAGCACCAGGTCAGGCAGCTCATTTTTCAGCCGAACAACATCCTCCTGCAGGCGCTTCCATGAAGTGACCAGCTCATGCAACAAAGCCCGATAAACCGCACGCATTTCTCCATTTTCAGCATCTCCGCCGTGCTTTAAGTAGGCATGCAGCAACCGTTCCGCCTCAATCAGCGTCGCCAGACGAAACTCACTATCGGCATCCAGCAATTTCACCTGTCCAATTTCGCGCAAATACAACCGCACCGGATCCTCGGACAGCTCCTCCATCAGTTCCGGACTGGCCAGGTCCAGGTCTTCCTCCAGTTCCTCCTCCTGGGCCAGAAGGGCTTCATCCGGCTCGCCCACATCCTCCAGCACATTCAAGTCTTCCGTCAGATGCTCACTTTCCAGGCCATCCCTCGCCCCTTCTCGGGTTGCCGGAAAAGACTTGTTATTCGATTCTTCAAAAGGAACGAGAGTTTGTTTACGTTTGGTGGGCATCTTCATCATTCCTAACGAAAATCTACAAACGATCACCGTCTTGCCAGAGCACGATCCAGATGACTGCGCAAACGGCTAAACTGGAGTGCCATCTCCTGGTATTTCTTCACCCGTAAATCCCCGGCCTGCTGCGCATCTTCCATGATAAATCGCAGCTGATTCAAATTTTCCTCCACCACAAAGCGGCGAATTTGCACTACACTGCGGAACAATTCTTCTAACAATTTATCCGCCATTGGCTCTTGCTGAGACATCAAATCCGCAGCCAGGCCCTGCAATGAAGGCAGCATTTCCCGACGCACAAATTCATGTGGCTCAAGCTGATCTTGCTCCAACGCCTGGCGAATCAACCGCAACAGAATCTGGTGATCAGTATACTCGAAATCCTCCACCGACAAAGGACTCAGACCTGCCTCTTGCAACATTCGATCCAGGCGATACAACAGATCGGGTTGGCGGTACAAAATACTCAGGCAATACGCCTCGATTTTTTGGACAGGGCGGACGATCGGCCCGATGGGCGGAGGCGCCACCCGCTGCTTTTCCCCCTCTTCGCGGCGTCGCGGCGCCCGCCTCCCCCGCGGACCCTGAGCCGGGGTGCCGATTAAAACGCGTTCATCCACCCGCAGGAAGCGTGCTAGCGCCTGTCGGTAACTATCGCGCTCAATTGGGTTGGGCAGATCTTCGATCAAAGGTAGCACCTGAGCGACAATCTCCGCCTTCACCTTGGGGTCTTCCAGATTGCGCCCCGTTGCCAGCGTTTCCATCACATGGGTTACGATCGGTTTGGCATTTTCAATCAAGCGCGCCCATTCACTCGGCTCGCGGGCCACCAACTCATCCGGGTCCAAGCCATCGGGCAAAGTCGCCACACGCAGATCGGCCTGCAAGCGAGCTTCATTGCGCAGCAAGCCACGAGCATCGAAGGCCAGTTCCCCCTGGCGATCCATCGCCAGGCGCGCCGCCTCGAGGCCGCGCGAAACTGCTTTTTGGCCCGCCACATCCGGGTCCAGGGCGAGCACGATGCGCCGAGTGAAACGTTTGAGCAGGCGTAACTGCTCCTCGGTCAGCGCCGTGCCCATCGGCGAGACCACGTTCTCATATCCCGCCTGATGCAACGCGATGACATCCAGATACCCCTCCACAATCACGGCCTGGTCGGCGCTGCGAATCGCCTTGCGCGCCCGATCCAGGCCATAAAGCAGGCGTCCCTTCGAAAAAATGGGCGTTTCAGGCGAGTTCAAAAATTTCGGAACATCGTTTGGATCCACCACCCGCGCCCCAAAGCCCGCCATGCGTCCCTGCTCATCGCGGATAGGAATCATGATGCGGTGTCGAAAGCGATCATACACTTTGCGCTGTTCGGTCGTTCCACCCGCCTGTTCCTCTTCACGGACGGTAAGCAAGCCGGCGTCAATCAATTCCTGTTCCGTATAACCACGAGAAGTAAAATGCTTGAGGGCGTGATCCCAGCCAGGGGGGGCATAACCCAGCCCAAAAGTCTCGATCGTCGCATCCCTCAGGCCACGTTTTTGGCGCAAGTAATGAAGTACCTCAGCATTCGCCAGCAGATGGCTGCGATAAAAAATGACCGCGTCTTCCAGTAGCTTACGTAAACGCTCATAGGCCTCCCTTTGTTGGGGTGCTTCTTGCTGCAACTCGGTAAGTTCTACGCCCGCGCGCCGTGCCAGCCGTTGCAACGCCTCTTTGAAATCAATCCCCTCTTTTTTCATCAAGAATTTGAAAATATCGCCGCCTTCGTTACACGCGCCAAAGCAACGCCACGTACCCGTCTCTGGCCAGACGACGAAAGCCGGCGTGTGCTTGTTTTCATGGAACGGGCAAAAGCCAGTGAAATTGCGCCCGGTTTTGCGCAATTTCACCCCGGCCTCTGAAACAAGGTCAACAATATCAACGCGGGATTTGATCTCATCAATCGTGGACATGTATAGAAATTATAGACGCGGTCGGGTGGATTAGCAAACAAGCCTTTTTCTTGAAAAAAGCCCTCCGAAGCCTGTGAGACTTCGGAGGGATCGGGATCCAACAACGCAGATCAAACGGCAGTTTTCCTGTTGGCGTAAAGCCATCGAACACTAGCGTTTCGCTAAATTCCATTTTCTATACCTTCAGGGAGAAACCCATGCCCCACCGAGGCTTTTCCACCTTTTCGCTCGCCGTTTTGCTGGCAATTCTCTTCGGCGCTGTCTTTCCCGTGCGCCCAGCCTATGCTGCATCCTTTACGGTCAACACCACCGCAGATACAGTGGATGCCAACCCCGGAAACGGCTCTTGCGCCGGCAGCAGTGGAAATTGTTCCCTGCGCGCTGCCATTATGGAAACCAATGCGCTGGCTGGCGCCGATACCATTTTCATTCCCACCGGCACGTACCGTTGACGCAGCCCGGCGCCGACGATACAAGCCAGGGCGGCGATTTGGACATCACGGGTGACCTTACCATCATCGGCGCGAGGGCAGGGTCAACCGCCATCCAACAAACGGTGAACGGTGAGCGGGGGATTCACATCGTCACGAGTTCAACCGTCAGCATTAACAGCGTGACGATCAGCCGTCAGCATTAACAGCGTGACGATCAGCGGCGGCTCCACCTTGGGTGGCGGAGGCGGTCTCTACAATAATGGCGGCACGCTGACCGTCAACAACAGCGCCTTCTCCCACAACAGCGCGGCCGATCGCGGCGGCGGCATTCTGACAACGGGCAGCAGCAGCGCACTGAACATCAACGACAGTTTGTTTGAGGGCAATCCCGCCGCCGGCACCAATTCCTTCGACGGCGGCGGCGGGATTCGCACCAATCACAGCATCACTGTTCGGCGCAGCACTTTCCGCAACAACAGTTATTCCGGCAATCAACACGGCGGCGCGATTCTGGCAACCGGCGGAACGATTGACATCTCAGCGAGTCTGTTTGAAGGCAATCAGGGCGGCGGCAACGGTGGCGGCGCCATCGCCTCCGCGGTGGATTTTTCTACCCCCGATTTGATCATCGCC
>JBMFPJ010000148.1:0-5400 GCA_049969175.1 Anaerolineae bacterium
ACGGCCGATGACCGGGTCGAGTTTGCCCTTGCGCGCCAGGTCGGTCAGATCGCGGCCGTATTTCTCCAGCGCCTGGTAGGTGGATTCCGGTTCGGGGGTGGTGACGCGCTGGGAGCCGCGCACCGCCTTGAGCGCGGTCAGAATCGCATCTTTGGTGATGCCATACGAGGCCAGGCGCTTGCCCTCGATGGAATCGGTCAGGCCGAGCAGGATGTGTTCGGTCGAGACGTAATCATCCTGCATGCCTTTGGCGTAGCGTTCGGCGGCGGTGAGCACGTCCGCGGCAGCCTGCGAGAGGCCGACTTGCAGGTTCGCCCCTTGAATTTGTGGGCGTTTGGCCAGTTCGCGTTCCAATTCTTCACGGATGGCGATGGTGGAACCGGCGATTTTGGTCACGATAGCCGGGACAACGCCCTCTTCCTGACGGATGAGCGCCAGTTCGAGGTGAATCGGCTCAATGGCCTGATGGTGATGGTCTTGCGCAATCTGCTGTGCGCTAAAGATGGCTTCTTGGGATTTTTGGGTGAATTTGTCGAGGTTCATGGGGTTGCTCCTACCAGTAATGTAGGACAACTGCAAGCAGTTGTCCTACAAGAATATACAGTGGTTGTGTTGGATGAAAGTTGGAGGCAGGTAAAAATTCTGTTATAATTTTACAAAATCAGTTCGATATCGGAGTTGTAAAAATGGGAAACCTGACCACCATTTCCTCCAAGTTTCAAATCGTCATCCCGCGCGACATTCGGGAAAGATTCGACTTGAAGCCCGGTCAAAAAGTGATGTTCATCCCCTATCAGAACTCGATTCGTCTGGTCATTGTGCCGCCTATAGAAGAAGCACTGGGGATGTTCAAGGGATTCAACATCCGCACCGATGAACTGCGCGAAGAAAAGGACGAGGAACGCTGATGAACGTCGTTGATTCTTCGGGCTGGATTGAGTATTTTCTGCAAGGGGGAAATGCCGCGTTCTTCATTCCTCCCATTCGGGATGTCGAAAATTTGCTGGTACCGAGCATTTGCATTTACGAGGTGTGCAAGCGGCTACTGGCCGATGCGGGTGAAGAGGCCGCTCTGCAAGCAGTTGGGGTGATGCTACAGGGGCAAGAAATCCCCATCGAGCGCACTATCGCTATTGAAGCAGCGCGCCTGTCCCGTGAGTTGAAACTGGCCATGGCCGATAGTCTCATCTACGCCACTGCCCGCGCCCACGACGCCACACTGTGGACGCAGGATGAGCATTTTCGGGGGTTGGAGGGGGTAAAATGCATTCCCAAAAGTTAAAGGCGTCTTATGCAACACTGCTGCAGGCGCGGCCTGCTTCTAACCGCATGAAACACCGAGATGTAGAACAGACCTTCTGGCCTGTTCTTGGACAGCCTGGAAAGGCTGTCCCACGGAGGGCAAGCCTGGCTGTTTCCTGGCACGCGATTTCCCCGAATCAGATTGGAAGTCCTGTTTCTCATACATCCTCAGGAGTTTGACTGACCAATGGAAGAATACGTTCTCACCGTTCACCATGAGTGGGACGATGTAAAGGCTTATGTTGATTTTTATCTCCAGACGGCGGCTGGCAAACGATACATTCGCACATTGCAGCGCGGGCAGATGCTCTTTTTCTTCATTGTTGTCGCCTTATTCTCTGCTCTTGTCGGCTTTGGAGAAAAGTCGCTGGGCGGCGGAGTATTCATCGGTATCCTTATCTTGCTTATTGTGGCTGGAATTGAGTGGTTTCGCGGGTGGCGTGCGGGTGTGCCCTGGTATATCGTTGATGCCCAGCGCACTCTGTATCGGCAGATCCAAAAGGGCTGGACGGAGCATGACAGACAGCGATTTTTTGCCCCCAGCGAATATCGCTTTACCCCTCAGGGGATTTCAATCACATCAGAACTCTCCCATTCTGAAGTCCGGTGGCAGGCCGTGGAGCAGATTGGCTGTCTGCCCCAGCATGTATGCCTGCAAATCGGCTCGATGCATGTCATTCCCCGCCGCGCCTTTGAGTCAGACGAGGCCTTTCAACAGTTTTGTCAGGCAGTGCAGGAATTTTACCAACAAGCGCTCGAAGAACAACCTCCTTCGCCTGCCAGACTACCGCAGGTGATTCACTCCACGTCTCCCGCGCGGCCATCGAAACTGCGCGTATTACTTGTCGGGCTTATCATCCTGGTTGTGGTCTGTTGCGTGCTACCGCTCGCTTTAGATCCGCTTTTCTCTCAGCAGATCGCTCGTTTGCCAGGCAAGGAAGACATTCCGGCAACCCTGGAAGGGTACATGCAGGCCATGCAAGGCCGGAATATAGCCCGAGCGCGCACCTACTTCTCTACCTCTTCTTCCGAACTGTCCAAATTGGAGGAAGAACTGAATGGCGTCAATTTTGCCCGCTACGCCAACTACCGTTCTCTGGAGATCACAGATTTTTCGCTAAGCTTCGATCCAACATACGGAAGTGGAGAAGTGACCGCGGCCATTACCTATCAGAGCCATGAGCAAGGAAGTCTTTCGGCAACGCTGGAGACGCAAAAAGGAAGTTGGAAAATCGTTTCCATCTCGGTTTCTGTTCCGCCCACGGAGGTATTGAACTTTCTCCAGCAACAAGGTATGTGCAAGTAAAAGTTCAATGGAGATGTAATCCGCGTGCCAACCTCCGCCGCGCATTGGGGATCATTTTGATCGTGGCGGTGGGAACGTACTGGTTTAAGTGATTTCCCTTATCATCCAGTTTTGTCCAATTTATAGACCGGGGGGGTATATTTTGCGTCAATTTGTCGATAAAATCTTTACAAAATATGGATATTTGGTACAATCCTCCTCACTGGAGAAAAATGTTCAATACCACCCCGCCGCCTTCAACCTCAAAGTGGTCCTGCGCGAAACCGGCCTTTCTGCCGACACCCTGCGCGCCTGGGAACGCCGCTATGGCCTGCCCAAACCCGAACGCACACCCGGCGGGCACCGGCTCTATTCTCAGCGTGATATTGAAATGATCAAATGGCTGATGGCGCGCCAGGCGGAGGGACTTTCGATCTCCCGTGCCGTGGAATTGTGGAAAGAACAAATCGCTTCAGGGCGGGACCCGTTGGCGGATTCCGCTTCGAGCCGCGTTTCCCTACCCCCCAGCCCCAGACTGGAAACTCTCCGCCATAACTGGATTGCTGCCTGCTCCCACTACGACACGATCAGCGCCGAACAAATCCTGAACGAAGCCTTTGCCGTCCATTCGGTTGAGCTCATTTGCACCGATGTCCTGTTGCGTGGCCTGTATGAAATTGGCGAACTCTGGCATAAGGGCCTGATCTCTGTTCACCAGGAGCATTTTGCATCAGAGATCGCCATGCGTCGCGTGGAAGCGCTCATCGCTGCGGCGCCGCCCCCGGTTCGCTCCGGGGCGATTCTCACCGCTTGCCCGGCGGGAGAACAGCACGTCTTTCCTCTCGCCTTGCTCACTCTCTTTCTGCGCCGCCGCGGCTGGAATGTGATTCACCTCGGCGCCAATGTTCCTACCGAACGCCTGGAAGAAACCATCCGCCTCGTGCAGCCCAAACTGGTCATCTTATCTGCGCAGACGTTGGTCACTGCGGTTTCGCTGCGCGCAATGGCGCGGCTGTTGCAGGCCCGGGGGATTCCGGCCGCGTTTGGCGGCAGGGTGTTCAATACCATCAATTTGCTCTATCAGCGCATTCCTGCGTATTTCCTGGGAAATACGCTTGAAATCTCGCTTCCCAGAATCGAAAACCTGATCGCCCAAGCTATCCCCACACCGCTGGAGCAGCCCATCCCGCGAAAAATCCTTGACCTGGCGAACGAATACAAACGGAATCAGCCACTCATCGAGGCCGCCCTGCGCCAGGAATTTGATGCCCAGGGGCAGGCCATTGAATATCTCGATACAGCTATTTCCTTCTTGAAGGAGGCCCTTTCCGCCGCGTTGGATTTGGGCGATCTCGACTACATTTCCGCAGATATAGACTGGTTGATTGCTCTGCTCAGCCAACACAGAGTATCTGTGTCCTATCTGCCTGTTTTCCTGCAACGATATTCACAAGCCACCCAAAAGATCATGGGTGATACCGGACGGCCCATTTGCGACTGGCTCAACCTGCAAGCCCAAAAACTGGCTACCACGCTAGCGGAAATAAAACCCTTATGAAAACTCTCGAACGCAATACGCTTCTCACATTCCCTATCCTGATTCTGATGGCTGTCCTGTTTGCTCTGGCGGGAAGCCAGGGCGGAGCCACGCTTGGCGGCGTGCCAGTTTTTGCCCTGGCGGTGGGATTGTCCTTTCTCATCAACTGGCTGGCTTTCCTCCCTGCCTATCTTTTCCAGACCGAAAAATTTTTCGATCTCACCGGCAGCCTCACCTACCTCATCGTGACAGGGATGACCCTTTGCTACACCCGCTACCATGTCCCACTCGATGGGCGTTCCCTTTTGCTTGCTGCGCTGGTCATCCTTTGGGCACTTCGCCTCGGGGCGTTCCTCTTCCGCCGCATCCACAAGGCGGGCAAGGACGACCGCTTCGATGAACTCAAGCCGTCGTTTGTTCGCTTCCTGAGCGTGTGGACCATCCAAGCCCTGTGGGTGACCTTCACCGCTTCCGCTGCCTGGATTGCTATCACTTCGACAACGCGCCAGGAACTGGATGTGTTCGCCCTCCTCGGCGCGCTGGTGTGGCTCATCGGCTTCGCCATCGAAGTCATCGCCGACGCACAGAAGAGCCGCTTCAACGCCGACCCGGCCAACAAGGGCAAATTCATCCGCACGGGATTGTGGTCGCGTTCGCGGCACCCCAATTACTTCGGCGAGATCGTTCTTTGGATAGGCGTCGCCATCATCGCCCTGCCTGTGTTGCACGGCTGGCAATGGGTGGCGTTGATCTCGCCCATCTTCGTCACCCTGCTGCTCACCCGCGTCAGCGGCATCCCCCTGCTCGAAAAGAAGGCCGACGCCAAATGGGGCGGTCAGGCCGATTACGAAGAGTACAAGAAGAACACGCCCCTCTTGATTCCCCGTCTGGAGGAATAGTCCTACCGTCCACCGTCCACCGTCTGAAAAGGAAACCATGCCCACTCTCAAAAACAAAATTGCAGTCGTCACCGGCTCTTCGCGCGGCTTTGGCTATGCCATCGCCGAATCCCTGCTCGAAGCGGGGGCGACGGTGTGTAGGACAACTGCTTGCAGTTGTCCTACATTCACAAGGAGGAACCCTATGCAAACCAAAAATTCCCAACTCTACCTTTCCCTGTGGACCGTCGTCTTCGCCCTGACCGCCATCGTCTGGCTGACAGCTGGCGGGTTGCAGGCGCGCTTCGACGTAGTCAACGAGAAATACTACTCCTTCTTCTATCCCTGGCAAACGCGCAACCCGACCGCCATGGCGTACATCACCTCCTGGCTGGGCT
>JBMFPJ010000149.1:0-5373 GCA_049969175.1 Anaerolineae bacterium
AGCGTGTGGCGTATCACTATTTACAAAACATCGCCACCACCATTGACCAGCCTGTGGTGGAGGCCAGTCTCCATGTCCAGGGAGGAGAGGTGATTGCCACTCCCGGTCAGAAGGGACGTTCCCTCAACGTGTCGGCCACCCTGGCCAACCTCGCCGTCCAATTGCGATCTTTCCGCGATGGCGAAGTACCCCTGGTCATTGACGAAACTTCACCCAGGATTTTGGATGTCTCCGTGCAGGCGGGAATAGCCCGCAATATCCTCAGCCAACCGCTGACGCTGATCATCCCCAATGCGCAGGCGGGGGATGCGGGTCCCTGGGTGTATGATGTGCCGGTCATCGCCAGCTGGTTGAGCGTGGAACGCCTCGATAACGGCGACCAGCCTCAAATCCGGGTGCGACTCGACCCGAAAGCGCTACGGGATGCTTTGACCGATCTCGCTCCGCTGATCAACCGTCAGCCGGCAAATGCCCGCTTCTATTTCGATGATGATACTCGCCAGCTGGTATTGATCGAATCGTCCAAAACCGGGCGGACGCTCAATGTGGAGGCTTCCATCCAGGCGATCAACGAAGCGTTGGAACGCGGCGAGCATACCGTGCCCCTGCAAATCGTAGAAACCCAACCGGTCGTAACGGATTCAGCCACTGCCGAACAACTGGGCATTACTCAACTGGTTAGTGCCTATACCACCTATTTTTATGGCTCCAGCGCGGCGCGGATCCAAAACATCCAGGCCGCCGCGGCCCGCTTCCATGGGGTACTCGTCGCCCCCGGCGAGACGTTTTCTATGGGCCAGACGCTGGGCGATATTAGCCTGGAAAACGGCTTTGCCGAGGCCCTGATCATTTATGGCGGGCGGACGATCAAAGGCGTGGGCGGCGGGGTGTGCCAGGTGAGTACCACCCTTTTCCGCGCTGTCTTTTTCGCCGGCTTCCCTGTGGTGGAGCGTTATTCCCATGCCTACCGCGTTTCTTATTACGAACAAACGGCCAGTGGCGGCGTGGACCCCAACCTGGCCGGCCTGGATGCCACCGTGTATTTCCCCCTGGTAGATTTCAAATTTACCAATGACACTCCGTACTGGCTGTTGATGGAAACCTATGTCAACCCCGCGGCGCACACCATCACCTGGAAATTGTATTCCACCTCAGATGGTCGCACCGTCACCTACGAGACCAGCGGCCCGCAAAACATCGTCCCGGCGCCTAAACCGCTGTTTGAAGTCAATCCGGAACTCGAAGCCGGGCAGATCAAACAGGTGGACTGGGCGGCCAACGGTGCCGATGTGGTTGTCACCCGCACCGTCTGGCGCAATGGCCAGATTTATTTCCAGGATACCTTCCGCACCCATTACGAACCCTGGCAGGCGATCTGTCAATATGGCCCCGGCACCAAAAACCCCGAAAAAGAAGCCAAACGCCAGGGACTTTGCCAGGCACCCTCTTACTAAGCGTGGTACAATCGCCCTTCGAAATGGAGAAACTTATGGTCAGCAAAGAACTGCTCGAAATTCTACGTTGCCCCCACTGTGTACGTG
The DNA here is from genome assembly GCA_049969175.1 of Anaerolineae bacterium. Taxonomy (GTDB): domain Bacteria; phylum Chloroflexota; class Anaerolineae; order Anaerolineales; family Villigracilaceae; genus DAOUAN01. Next base: position 1,542 of record JBMFPJ010000149.1, read on the forward strand.
AGAAGGAAGGATTGCTCCTGCTGCATCGCGATTGCTGGCTTATCTGCCAGGAGTGCGGGCGCAAATACCCCATCGTGGATGACATCCCGGTTATGCTGATTGATGAAGGTGACAAGTGGGTGAACACTGCGGTGGATGACCTGCCTGTCCCGCCGCCCTCCCGATAATGGAAAGCCCAAGCCGCTCGCTGCAAGACCTGCTGGCCGATCTGACCAGCGGTGACGAAAATCGCGCCGAGGCGGCCGTACCGGCTCTGCTGGCGCTGGGGGAATCCGCCTGTGCGGCCCTCGTGGCGTTGACGCGCTCCCTCGATGCCGATCAGCGCTGGTGGGCGATTCGGGCGCTGGCCCAGGCGCCTCAAACCCGGACCGAAGACCTGATTCCGCTCTTGAGCGATCCCTCCGCTGACGTGCGAGCCGCGGCCGCCCTGGCGATCTGCAATCATCCTGGCGAGGTGGCCATCCCTGCCCTGCTCTCCCTGCTGCGCGATGAAGACTCGCTGGTGGCAAGCCTGGCCGGAAATGCCCTGGCTGCCATTGGTGGACCGGCTGTCCCGGCCTTGATCGAGGCTGCCTGGCAAACACCGCCAGCGGCGCGCATTCTGGCGGTTCGTGCTCTGGCGGAGATCAAAGACCCACGTGCCATCCCCACTCTGCTGAAACTACTGGAAGAAAATTCTTCTCTCCTGCACTATTGGGCCGAAGAAGGCCTGCAACGACTTGGTTTGAACATGATTCTGCTCAAGCTTGATTAAAGTGATGAACTATGAAACTGTTTTTTGATTTTTTCAAAAAAATAAAATTGCCTGCACCGAAGCGCCCTTCTGCCGGTCAGATTGTTTTTTGGGTGATCAGCCTTTTGCTGGTAGCGGGTGCCTTTGTCCTTTCCCAAAACATTTTTGCTTGCTGGAATTTAACCCAATTGCCGGGTATCCCGCCGGCTGAACTGTGCTCGGGGACAAATGTTAACCCCTTGGGCACGCCCGTAGTCAACGAACAAGGCACTGCGATCGCCTCGACTTCCACCGCAACCAACCAGCCGATCTCCAATCTCCCTCCTTCCTGGGATGGTGCCAGCCGGGTAAACATCCTGTTCATTGGCCTGGATTATCGTGATTACCTCGCCAATGAAGGTGCACCCCGCTCGGATACGATAATTTTGTTCACGATTGACCCCCAAACCAAGACGGCCGGTATGCTTTCCATCCCGCGCGATTTGTGGGTGAACATCCCCGGTTACGGCTATAGCCGCATCAACACTGCGTATTCCATTGGCGAAGGAAACAAATTGCCGGGGGGTGGGCCAGGGCTGGTCATGAAGACCGTGGAAGCATTTTTGGGTGTGCCCATTCAATATTTTGGGCAGATTGACTTCCACGCCTTTGAAGAAGCTATTGATGCTATGGGCGGGCTGAACATTTGTATCCCGGAAAAAATCCGCGTGGATCCGATTGGTAAGAAATCCCCAGTGGTGCTCAAGCCCGGCTGCCAGACGTTGCCCGGCTACCTGGTGCTGGCTTATGCCCGTAACCGTTACACCCAGGGCGGCGATGTGGATCGTGCCAAGCGCCAGCAACTGGTGATCATGGCCCTGCGCGATCAAATCTTCGCACCCAAGAACTTCCCCACCATGATCGCCAAAGCCCCCGATATTTACCGCGAAGCCTCGGCGGGCTTGCGCACCAATCTTTCTTTTGATGATGCTATGCGTCTGGCCATGCTGCTAAGCCAGATTCCCCTGGAAAATATCAAGCGCGGTGTGATCGATTACACCATGGTCACCATGGATAAAGTCACCCTTAACGGCCAGGCTGCCGACATTTTCAAACCGATTCCCGATAAGATCCGTATCCTGCGCGATGAGATCTTCACCAGCGGTGGCCCGACTAGCCCCATGGCGCAAGGGGACACCCTCTCGCTCATGCAAGCCGATGGAGCGCGGGTACGGGTGCTTAATGGCTCAGGGGTGGCCGGCCTGGAACAACGTACCGGTAACTTCCTCCTTTCGCAAGGAATGACGGTCACCGAGGTTGGGCCAGCTGATCGAGGCTATAGCCATACTGTGGTGGTCATTTATTCCCCTAAATTGTATGCTCTGCGCTACATTGTGGAAACCTTTGGCCTCGCGAGCGGCAGCCAGATTATCTTCAAGCCCGATGCCACCTCCACAGTGGACCTGGAAATTCGCCTCGGCGTGGATTGGATCAATAAACTCCCCGCGGGGTTCTGATGGAAACGTCCTGACTTTTCAGGCCGCCTCATCCCGCTTCAGCGGGGTTTGTGCGCATAGCACGGGGGTTTATCCCCGTGCGAGCGAGCGAGGGCAGGGGGGTGATCCTTTGACACACAATTTGTGGTTGGCTGAATTCGATTTTTTGCCTGAAAATGAGCGAACTGAAAGTTACTGCTGAAAAATCAGGCGAATGCTCCCCAAAAATGGCCGGCCGGAGGGAGTGGTACAGGATGGGGCCTGGATGTTGCTTATCGGTGCGCCCTCGCTTGCGATTTGCACGCTATAAACCACCTCAGATTGCATGGCAAAATCGGCATACCCGTTTCCCATCTCTGGTTTCAGGCCGGTGAAAAAGTGATCTTCCCCGTTGAGCCAGGTGATGATGATCTCTATGCCGGCCAGCTGCTGGCGGTTCCTATCCTGGATGATGATTTGCAGCAAGCCTTCGGGCAGGTTTTCGTCGCACAGACTTTCCTGGGAGATCAGACGAAAAGGTGGCCCGGCGATGGCGGTGGGGGTGGGCAGAGGCCGGGGCGTAGACGTGACTACCAGCGGAGGCTCATTGGTGACTTCGGCAGTAAACACCGGCTCGGAAGTGGTAATCACCGTCGGGGTGTTCAGGGTTGGCAGCGGGGAGGGGCGAGCAGGAGGAGGGGAGGTGAGGGAAGCGAGGGGCGTAACGTCTGCCGCGTTTTGCAAATCGCTTGCCAGGCGGGCTACCTGTTGAATGGCAGGAAATGATTCGCCAGCAGCCAACATACGCTGGGCCTGAGCGCTCAGTGCCTGAACCGGATCGGAATCGCCCAGGGTGGAGAGGCGGGCACGGGCGCGATCCAGGTTCCTGCTGGCGGCGTAAGCAGCGGCGATCAGCGTACGGAAGCGATCCTTGAAGTCGGCACGCAGGCTGGCAGGGGTGGTGTCCACATAACGGACGGGGGAGATCACCCACGAGTAGAGCAGACCCAACCCCAGTCCGGCCAGAAGCGCCAGGAGAATCGGCCCAAAGGTTCGTTTCATGGTTGGGTTACGGGAGAGGCAGGTTGCCAGGTTTGCAGTGCCAGAGTCAGGTTTTGTAACAAGGCAAGGTCGGCGGGGGCATAGCCCATCTGGCGGGCGTTTTGGAGGGCCTCAGCAGCGATCTCGGCGGGTGGGCGGCTGCCCAGCAAAGCCAGCCGACGGGCGGCGAGTTCAGGGTTTTGTTCGGCCTGGTAAACTTCCGCGGTCATCAGCACAAAATCGGTGCGGTAATCTGCGCGCAAGGTTTCGGGGGTGGTATCTACGTATTGAACCGGATCGATCACCCACCCGTAGAGCAGACCTAGGGCTACCCCCAACAACAGCGCGAGCAAAATGAGCAACCAGCGAGGCATTTCTGCTCCGAGTGAAAAAATATCCGGGCAGGAGACCGGCGGCACCCAGAGACACTTCCTTACCGTTGCTGCCTCTCGGCCCTGGCGGGGTTCACAAGGCTCTGCCGCGCCGGGCCTGCCCGGACGCAGCAAGGATACTCGAAGGTGAATGGGCTGTCAATTGTCTGGAGGGCGCAATTAGGGCTTTTTAAAGAATTAATTTTTGGGTAAAATTGAGCCATCGTACTTGT
>JBMFPJ010000150.1:0-5349 GCA_049969175.1 Anaerolineae bacterium
CGCCTCCCTCCCTGATCGGTGAGCGATGCAATGCGCAGGGTTCGCGCAAATTCAAGCGCCTGCTGCTGGAAGAAGATTACGATGCAATTCTGGAAATCGCTCGCGAGCAGGTGGAAAACGGGGCCCACGCCCTGGATATTTCCACCGCCGTCACCGAACGCCCCGACGAAGCCGGGTTGATGCGCAAAGTGGTCAAGAAACTCGAAATGGGCGTGGACGTGCCGCTGGTGATTGACACCACCGAACTGGATGTCCTCGAAATCGCCCTCAAGACCGCTCCGGGGCGCTGCCTGATCAACTCCACTCACCTGGAGGGCGGTCGCGCCAAAGCCGACCGCGTCTTTGCCCTGGCCAAAGAGCACAACGCCGCCGTCATTTGCCTGACCATTGACGAACAGGGCATGGCCAAGACCCGCCAGCGCAAACTGGAAGTCGCCCAACGCATTTACGAGATCGCCGTCCACGAGCACGGCCTGCGCCCACAAGACCTGGTCTTCGACGCCCTGACCTTCACCCTGGCCACCGGCGACCCCGAATTCGCCGATTCGGCCATCGAGACCATCGAGGGGATTCGCCTGATCAAGCAGAATCTCCCCGGTGTGCTGACCTCGCTGGGAGTGAGCAACCTGTCGTTCGGCCTCGCCCCGCATGCCCGTCCGGTATTGAATTCGGTGATGCTCTATCATGCCGTGCAGGCCGGCCTGGATATGGCCATCGTCAATCCGGCCCACGTGACCGCTTATGCCGATATTCCCCAACAAGAACGCGACCTGGCCGAAGATTTGATCTTCAACCGTCGCCCCGACGCATTGCAACGTTACATCGAATACTTCGAGAAAGTCACGCCGCAAAGTGCCGAAGGCGCCGCCGACCCAACCGCCGGCATGTCCCCCGAGCAGCGCCTGCACTGGAAAATTGTCCATCGCCACAAAGAGGGCGTGGAAGCGGATATTGACGAAATCATCAACCGCCCAATGTCCAATCACCAATCATCAATCACCCCACATGAGATCGCCGTTCACATCCTTAACACTATCCTTCTCCCCGCCATGAAGGAGGTGGGCGATAAATTCGGCGCGGGTGAACTCATCCTGCCCTTTGTGTTGCAATCCGCCGAGGTAATGAAGCGGGCAGTTGCTCACCTGGAAAATTACCTGGAAAAGAAAGAAGGTGTCAGCAAAGGATTGATTGTCCTGGCCACGGTTTACGGTGACGTGCACGACATTGGGAAGAACCTGGTCAAGACCATTCTCTCGAACAACGGCTACACGGTAATTGACCTGGGTAAACAGGTTCCGGCTGAGACGATTATCAGCAAAGCGGTGGAAGTGAACGCCACCGCCATTGGCCTTTCGGCGCTGCTCGTCTCCACCTCAAAGCAGATGCCGCTCATCGTCAACGAGTTAAATCGCCGCGGCCTGCAATTTCCTGTTCTGATCGGCGGCGCAGCCATCAATCGCCGCTTTGGTCGGCGTGTTTTGCAAACCGAGAGCGGCGAGTATTACGCCCCCGGCGTCTTCTATTGCAAAGACGCCTTCGAAGGCCTGGAAACGATGGATGCCCTGATTGACCCCCGAAAGCGCCAGGAACTCCTGGCGCGCGTGTGGCGCGAGGCAGATATGGAGCTGGGACGTGCCTCCGCCAGCACAACCACCGCGACACCTATCCCGCGCTCTGCCATCCAGCCTGCACCGATTCTCTTGCCGCAAAAACTCGGTCCGCGCCTGGTGAAAGAGATGCCGCTCGAAATCGTCTTCCAACACCTCTCCATCAATGAACTCTACCGCCTTTCCTGGGGTGCAAAAAACACCCACGGCGAAGAATGGGAGAAACTCAAGCGTGAATTCGACGCGCGCCTGGAACGAATGAAGCGCGAAGCGCTGCGCGAAGGCTGGCTCCGCCCTCAGGGCGTCTATGGCATTTTCCCCTGCCAGGCCGATGGCAACGATTTAATCATCTACGATCCCACCGACCTGCGCCTCGACAAGCTGAAGCCCCTTACCCGCTTTACGTTCCCGCGTCAACCTGCCGATGAGCACCTTTGCCTGGCGGATTACTTCGCCCCGATCGACTCGGGTCAACTGGATGTGGTCGCTTTCCAGGTAGTGACCGTTGGGCAGGAGGCCACCGAACGCTTCGACCGTCTGCAAGCCGCAGGGGATTACACCGAGGCTTATTTCCTCCACGGCCTGGCCGTTCAAACCGCCGAAGCCGCCGCGGAATACCTGCATCGCCACATTCGCCGCGAGCTGGGCATCCCCGAGGAACAGGGCAAACGCTATTCCTGGGGCTACCCGGCCATCCCTGAACTGGAAGACCACCGCAAAGTCTTTGACTTGCTTCCGGCAGAGGCAGAACTGGGCATGCGCCTCAGCCCCGCCTATCAGTTGATTCCGGAGCAATCCACCGCCGCGATCATCGTTCACCATCCACAAGCCAGGTACTACAGCGTGGGCGAAAGTCGGGTGGAACAATTGATGCGCTAAATATGAACAAAGAAACAGGCACACAGGTACATCTCATGAACGATCTTCTTTCCCTTCTCCAATCTTCCACCACCCTCCTCGCCGATGGCGCCATGGGCACCTTGCTCCACGCCCATGGCTTCCGCTTTGACCAGTGCTTCGACGAACTCAACCTCACCAACCCCGCAGCGGTTGCCGAAATTCATCGCGCTTACATCGAATCCGGCGCCCAAATTATCCTGACCAACACCTTTGGTGCCAATCGGTATAAGCTGGCAAAGCATGGTCTGGAAGACAAAGTCGCCGAGATCAACCGCGCCGGCGTGGAACTGGCACGGCGCGTGGTAGATGCCTCCTTTCGACAGGTGTGGATCGCCGGAGATGTCGGCCCTCTGGGAATACGCCTTGCTCCTTTCGGGCGCGTTCAACCCCAAGAGGCGCGTGGCGCCTTTCGTGAGCAGATCCAGGCACTGAGTGAAGCCGGCGCCGATCTGATCGTGATCGAGACAATGACCGATCGCCTGGAGATCGTTGAAGCCATCCAGGCGGCTCGCGAGGTGACCGCGCTGCCGGTGGTGGCCTCCATGACCTTCACCCGCGATGACCGCACATTGCTAGGCGATGACCCTGCCACCGTGGCGCGCACCATTCACCAGGCCGGCGCCGATCTGATCGGCGTCAACTGCTCCGGTGGCCCTTCTCAGCTATTGCGCATTCTCCGCCAGATGCGTCGGGCGGTGCCAGAAGCTCGCTTTTGGGTCAAACCCAACGCTGGCTGGCCAGAGCATGTGGGCGGACGGGTCATGTACGCCGCCACGCCAGAATACTTCCGCGATTTCGTCGCTGAGTTTCGCAAAGCAGGGGCCAGCATCATTGGCGGTTGTTGCGGCACCACCCCCGAACACATTGCCGCCATGCACCAGGCGCTCCTCTCTCAACCCAACATTACCATCGAGACAGTTGAAATCAGCCAGGCAACTCAAACGCCAGACATTCTTCAAAACGAACCCCCATCCCAGCTGGCCCGAAAATTTTCGGAAGGCAAATTCGCCATTGCCGTAGAACTGGACCCCCCTCGCGGCCTTTCCACCCAAAAATTGGTCGCCGCCGCCTCGCTGCTCAGTGACGCCGGCGCCGATGTGATTGACGTGGCCGACACCCCGATGGCACGCATGCGCATGTCCGCCTGGGCAGTTTGTGATGTCATCCAACGCCAGGTCGGCATTGAAACCACCTTGCATTTTCCCACCCGTGGACGAAATCTCCTCCGCGTTCAAGGAGACCTGCTCGCTGCTCACGCCCTGGGCATTCGCAACGTCTTCGTCGTCATGGGTGATCCAACTGCCATCGGCGATTACCCCGAAGCCGCCGACAACTACGACCTGGTCCCTTCGGGACTGATCAAACTGATCAAACAGGGCTTCAACCTGGGCATCGATCACGCCGGCGTCTCCATCGGTCAGCCCACCTCCTTCTTTGTTGGCGCAGCGCTCAATCCCTGTTCCCCTGAACCAGAGAACGAAATCAAAAACCTGTCGCGTAAGCTGAAAGCCGGCACCGATTTCTTCCTCACCCAACCTGTTTTTGACCCCCCAACCCTGTCTCAATTCTTTGAACGATTCGCCGAAGTGACCGGCCGCCCCTTCAACAAACCTGTCCTGGTAGGCATCCTGCCCCTGATCAGCCCCAAACACGCCAACTTTCTGCACAACGAAGTGCCGGGCATCGTCATCCCTGCCGAAACGCGCGCCCGAATGGAAAAGGCCGGCGAGAACGGCGCCCAAGAAGGAGTGCAGATCGCCCTTGAACTCATCGAAAAAATCCGCCCCTGGGCCGCCGGCATTTACATCATGCCCCAATTCCACCGTTACGACCTGGTCGCCGAAATCATAGAAAAAACCCGCGCCGCCGCCTGAACCCTTTTTCCCCAACCTCAGGTATACTACCCCCTATGCTCCTCACCATCGACCTTGGCAATACCAATCTAACCCTCGGCCTCTACCAGGGCGACCAGCTGGAACGTCACTGGCGGCTGGCCACCGACCACAACCGTATGCCGGATGAATACGGCCTGCAATTCCTCGGCCTGCTTCAAAACGCCGGCAAAACCACCGCCGATCTGAGCGGCGTAGCCCTGGCCTCCGTCGTTCCACCGCTGACCAGCCGCGTCATCCAGGCCTGCCGCGAGTACCTGAATCAATCCCCCCTCGTCGTAGATGCCGGCATCAAAACCGGCATCAAAATCCGCTACGACGATCCCCGCGCCGTCGGCGCCGATCGCGTCTGCGATGCAGTCGCCGTCATGCACCTCTACGGTGGCCCGGCCTGCATCATTGACTTTGGCACCGCCACCACCTTCAACGCCCTCACCCGCGAAGGCGACTACCTCGGCGGCGCCATCACCGCGGGCATCCACCTGGCCGCCGAAGCCCTCTTTACCCATGCCGCCAAACTGCCCCGCATCGACCTGCAACGCCCTCCCTCCGTCATTGGGCGCAACACCGTCCACGCCATGCAATCTGGCCTGCTCTTCGGCTACGTCTGCATGGTCGAGGGCATGGTAGAACGCTTCCGCGCCGAACTGGGAACAGATATGAAAGTCATTGCCACCGGCGGCCTCGCCGAACTCATCGCCCGCGAAACCAGCGTCATCCACATCCTCGCCCCCTGGCTTACCCTGGATGGGTTACGCATCCTTTGGGAGCTCAATCGCGCCTCATGATTGTCAGAAAAGCCCTTCCCCTTTTGCTGGCCGGCCTGCTGGCTGCCTGCCAGCCATTCGTCCGGGTAAGCGCACCAATAGAAACTCAAGATGGGGACCCCGCCTCTGCCACCCCCGCGCCGACTCTTCCCCCCGCGGCGACATCCACCCCGCGCCCGATCC
>JBMFPJ010000151.1:0-5333 GCA_049969175.1 Anaerolineae bacterium
TGGCGGCATTGAGGGAGATAGCCACATCTACCAGGGGGAGATGGGTGACCGGACGGGAGAGATCAGCGTGGACGAGCTCAACGTTGCTCAGGTCTTTGCAGCGTTCGCGGGCGATTTGCAGCAAGTTTTCAGCAAAGTCGTAGCCGTAGGTTTTGCGGAATTTTTGGGCGAGGAAAGGGATCACTTTCCCCGGGCCGCAGCCAAAATCGGCCACATCTTTTTGCCGGGAGGCTACCTGCGCGATTTGGCGAGCGAGGATATTACCATGATGGTAGCTGAAGGCATCAATGACCAGCTGGTCATATTCATGGGCAAACTGATTCCAGTAATGAACGTCCATGTTTAGAGTGCCCAGGCCAGCATAATGCCAAAGATGGCCAGGATAGCGCCCAGGTGCAAAAACAAATTGCTGCTGGTCAACCAGCCGGGGGGCAACAAAAATTGAAGAAGAAGGTTAAGCGTGATGAGAAGAATTCCCAAAAGGGGCAACAACCCTTTACGCTGAGCCAGGTATTCCGAGAGTTGATCCAGTAGCTTAGACATTTTCTCCTTCATTCCCTGTTTCGTGGTGGATGGGGGCAGGCTGTTTTTCTTTGATGAGCCAGGGTGAAAACTGTGCCAGCAACCTGCCGGGAACGCGTCCCTGCATCAAAATTCCCTCGCGGCCATGTTCGATGCGTTCCACCTGGCCGGATTCGTGGAAGAGCGAGATCAGCGCGCCCTGTTGGTAGGGTAAACGCACTTCAATGGGGATATACGTCTCGTACAATTCTTGCTGAATCATCTTCAGCAACTCGCTAAGCCCCACTCCTTGCAGAGCAGAAATCGCCACGGAATTGGGATAGCCGCGGGCAATTTCCTGGGCTGCTTCAGGGTTTTGCAACCGGTCCACTTTATTCAGGGCGGTGATGACTGGAATATGGCCTGCGCCAATTTCTTTCAGCGTCTCTTGAACGGCCTGATATTGGTTCAGGGCGTTGGGGTGTGAAATATCTACCACGTGAAGCAGGAGATCGGCTTCGGCGATTTCTTCTAAGGTGGCGTGAAAAGCGGCGACCAGGGTGGTCGGCAATTTTTGGATGAAGCCAACGGTATCCGTGAAGAGCGCCACATAGCCGCCAGGCAGCTCCACCCGCCGCGTAGTGGGGTCGAGCGTGGCAAAGAGCTGATCAGCGGCATAGACATTTGCCCGGGCGATGTGATTCAGGAGGGTGGATTTGCCCGCATTGGTATAGCCAACCAGAGCCACTGTGGGGATGCGGGAGCGTTTGCGTTGGGCGCGATAGCGCATGCGGTGGGCGCGCACTTTTTCCAGTTCGCGCTTCAGGTGGGCAATGCGGGCGCGGATGGCACGACGATCCACTTCCAGCTGAGTTTCACCTGGCCCACGTAGACCGACGCCACCCGCCGATCCAGTACGCCCGCCGCCACCACCTGCCTGACGGGCCAGGTGAGTCCACTGACGAGTCAGACGGGGTAGATAATATTCATATTGCGCCAGTTCCACCTGGAGCATTCCTTCGCTGGTGTGGGCGTGCTGGGCGAAGATGTCCAGAATCAGGCCGGTGCGATCCATGATGCGTACTTGCTCGCCCAAAGCGCGTTCCAACTCGCGCAAGTGCCGGGGAGAGAGTTCATCGTCGAAGATGACCACCTGCGCTAGAGTCTCTTCGACCAGTGCCTTGAGCTCCTGCACTTTGCCGGGGCCGATGTACGTCTCGACGTGGGGATGGTCCAGCTTTTGGGTTAACTGGCCAACGACCTCCAGACCGGCGGTATCAGCCAGCAGAGCCAGTTCGGTGAGTGAATCTTCGAGGGGGAGAATCTGTTTTTGGGAATAAATTTCTACGCCGACTAGAAAGGCGCGTTCACGGGGGAGACGGGTGGGTTCAGGAATCTTTTTGCTCATTTATCATGTTCATGGATTCGGCCGGGAACAACTTGACAATTTTAGGGTCAGCGGTTTCGGTGCGCGCCGGGAGCAGGATGTGGAATGTGGAGCCAGGGCATTTTTCTTCATCGTAACCTTCGGATTCAACCCAGATGGTGCCACCATGCGCCTCGATGATTCCACGCGCAATGGGCAAACCCAGTCCTGGGCCTCCCCCTTTGAATTTTGTTTTGCTGCTGGAATGCAAATCGGCTCGCCCCAATTGCCCGAATTTCTCAAAGATGACGTTTTGATATTCTGGCGGGATGCCAATGCCGGTATCCGCCACAGTGATTTCGATAAAGCCGGGCAGGGTGCGCCCATCTATCGTGATTTTCCCTTTATCTGGGGTGAATTTGATGGCGTTAATCAGGATGTTGCGCAAGGCCTGATAGAGCCGCTCCGGATCGGCATAAATCCAGGTTTCGCTGCCGGCGAATTTGCGCACCGTGAGCTTTTGTTGACGTTCGTGAATGGTCTTTTCCAGTTCGCTGCGCAGCAATTCCAAAATTTGAGCAGGCATCACCGGCTGAAAATTGAGCGAAAGCAAGTGATTGTCGATGAGCGAGACATCAATCATGTCATCAATGATCTGCCGCAGGCGGATGATGCCGGTGTTGACTCCCTCCAGCAGAGTATCAAAGCCGGGTTGGGAGGCCTGGCTGACCATATCGCGCATCATGGAGGTGTAGCCTTCAATCAGCGTGAGGGGAGTTTTCAATTCATGGGCAGCCACGGCGATGAAATTCGATTTGCTGCGATCCAGTTGCTCCATCTTCTTTTGCACATCAGCCATTTCGGTGGAGATGTGCGCCACGCGCGTCTCCATTTCGTAGCGCGAGACAACTTCCAGCCCATAGGCGTAAACCGGAATAACCGCTGTCAAAATATCCAGGGCTTCTCGTTCGTTGAGCATCTCGCGCGCCACTTGAATCGTCAGACTGATCATCTGATTCATGAGGTATGAGATGGGATATTGCCCCTGATCCAGGTCAGTTTCGGTGGGGGAATGTGCCCAATCGTAGAGCACTGGGTCAATCCAGGCTGAATCGCCGGTGGTGACGGCCTGCTCCAGCAAATCGTAAAAGCGTTCGAGCTGTTTCTCAAATGTCTCTCGAACGTCGCTGCCGCGCGCCAGGGTGTGCGAAACGCGACGGATCCATGGGATGCGTAGTTTTTTGAGAAGTTCCTGGATGGTCATCGTTTTAAGTTTAAGCCTGCTCTGCGTTTTTGAACATGGTATTACCGTTGACGATTTTGTTGGTTGAGCCAGGTGAGCAGGGTTTGTCCTACCACTTCCAGGCTATGAGCCGAGACTTTATCGGCTGTGTCGGCAGTGGTGTGCCAGTAGGGATAATCGAAGTCTATTAAATCAACGGCGGGTAAACCAGCCTGGAGAAAGGGCGTGTGATCGTCCAACATGGTATATTTTTCCTGGTCAATGAAGTATTGCGAATACCCCAACTCCGCCGCGGTTTGCCAGATTTGAGCCGCCAGCGCCGGATCGGAATTTTTTTCGCGGTAGATGTTTAAATCGGCGTCGCCGACCATGTCTACAATGACCACTGCCTGGGGGCGAACGGTCAAGTGAGCCACAAATGCCCGCGAGCCCAAAATCCAATCCCAGCCGGGCAGGCGACCGTTGTCTTCAGCATCGAAGAAGACCAGCCAGATGGGGAGGAATTTGGGGGGTTGGGTACGTGCCAGTTCCAGCAGCACGGCCACCGCCGAAGCGCCATCGTTGGCGCCTGGCACAGGCTCGTTGCGGCGGGCCGGGTCGGGGTCATGATCGGCTTGCAGGCGGGTATCGTAGTGGGCACCGAGGATGATCTGCGGTGGGGCCTCGCTACGGCGGGCGATGAGATTGATGACCGTTTTCCCGCTCTGTTCGACCGATTGGATTTCAACTGACCAGCCGGCCTTTTCCAATTCCTGGCGCATCCATTCCCGGATTTGGGCGTGTCCTGCCGACCCGGGCGTGCGCGGCCCGAAAGACAGCTGAGTCTGCACGTCAGTCAGGGCGCGCTGCCCGCTAAATTTAACGGGATCCGGCTTTGGGGTCAGGAAAGAAGCGGCGTACCAGCCCGAGACGAGGAGAAACAGCAGGACGATGGGAGTCAGGTAGAGGAGGGCAAGGCGCGGGCGGGTCATTTTCTCAAGCAAATTGAGGTAGAGTGGAAAGATAGGTTTCCAGATCGGCCAGAGCGCGGTCGGCGTAGGCATTGGCGCGTTCGCGTTTGCCCAGGCGTTCGGCATTTTCCAGGGGTGGCAAGATGCCGAAGTTGGCCTTCATCGGCTGGAAATTTTTGAGGTCGGCATGGGTGATGTAGTGACACAGGGCACCCAGCATGGTGGTGACCGGCAGAGTGAGCAGGGGGAGGCCTTGCAGCAGGCGCGCTGCGTTGAGCCCGGCCAGCAAACCGGTGGCGATGTTGCCCATGTAGCCTTCTACGCCGGTGATTTGCCCGGCGAAGAAGAGGTCGTCGCGGTGGATGAATTGCAGGGTGGGGCGGAGCAGTTTGGGCGAGGCCAGGAAGGTGTTGCGGTGCATTTGTCCATAGCGGACGAATTCGGCGTTTTCCAGCCCCGGGATCATGCGGAAGACGCGTTTTTGTTCAGGGTAGGTCAGGTTGGTCTGGAAGCCGACCAGGTTGTAGAGGCTGCCAGCCAGGTTGTCCTGGCGTAGTTGGACGACGGCCCAGGGGCGTTTGCCGCTGCGGGGGTCAACCAGGCCGACGGGGCGCATGGGGCCAAAGGCCAAGGCGTCGCGGCCGCGTTCGGCGATGATTTCGACGGGTAAACAGCCTTCGAAGAAGTGACCGGCCTTCACACCCTGGCGGATGGCTTCTTCAAAGGTGCGCAGGGGGATGCGTTCGGCACTGAGCAGGGCCTCGACGAAGGCGTAGTATTCTTCTTTGTTGAAGGGGCAGTTGATGTAGTCGCCTTCTTCTTGCTCGCCGGTGCCGTAGCGCGAGGCGCGGAAGGCGATTTCCATGTTGATCGATTCGGCGGTGACGATGGGGGCGATCGCGTCGAAGAAGTAGAGATGTTCTTCGCCGCTCAGGATGGCGAGTGCCTGGGAGAGCGCCGGGGAGGTGAGCGGTCCACTGGCGATGATGGCGGGGGTGGCGGGGATTTGGGTCACTTCCTGGCGGATAATTTCGATGTTGGGGTGGGTGGCGATGCGCTCGGTCACCAGGCGGGAGAATTGGGTGCGATCTACGGCGAGGGCGCCACCGGCAGGCAGAGCGGCCCTCTCGGCGCATTCGAGCAGCATGGAGCCGAGGCGGCGTAGTTCGTTTTTGAGTACACCGGAGGCGCGGTCGGGCAGGTTTGAGCCCAGGGAATTGGAGCAGACCAGCTCAGCCAGGTTGGCGGTCTGATGAGCGCCGGTGGGCGTGGC
>JBMFPJ010000152.1:0-5320 GCA_049969175.1 Anaerolineae bacterium
ATGATGTCCTGGTGGGCCTGGTTGAAGGAGTTGTTCTGATGTCCCCAAACGCGGATGACGATTTTCTCGCCGCTCGTTGCCGCGGGAGAGGCCACACTTTCGCTGGCTGGAGGTTGCGTGGCGGCGCTTTCGCTGGGCGTAGCCTTCGGGCCACATCCCGCCAGGACCAGAGAGAAGACAATCAGGAAAGAGAGAAACAGTCGTTTCATGGCAAACACTCCTTTTAGAAATTGAGTTGCACCACGGCCGTCAGGTTGTTGGGGCGGTCGGGGTTGAGGCCTTTGGCAAGAGAACGATAACAGGCAAGCAGTTGCAAGACAGGCAGATAGAGAGCAGCGCGCCCCTCCTCGGGGATGCCCGAAGCGAACTCGACCCGCCCCCCCTGCTCGCCGAGGGAGAGCACCTGCCCTCCGAGGGCCTGCATTTCGTCCAGTACTTTTTGCTCCTGCTCTTGAGTCTGCTCCGAAAGCAAGCCGAGAATCAGTGTCTGCGGGTTGACCATACTCATTGGTCCATGGCGAAATTCCAGGAAGGGGAAAGGTTCGCTGTGGCTGAGGGACATCTCTTTCATCTTCAGGCTGGCTTCGCTCGCCAGGCCGTAGCGCAGACCGCTGCCCAGGAAGTAGAAGCGCTCCAGGCTCAGGTCTTCGCCGAGTTGCCGTGCCAACGGAGCATAACGCTGAAGCAGGCGCTCTGCGGCTGCGGGCAGGCGCTGGATGGATTGCCAGAGAGTGCGGTATTCGCCCAGGAGGATGGCCAGGGCGTTCAATCCAACCAGCATGGAGGAAAAAGAGCGCGTCTGTGCCACGCTTTCTTCCTGGCCCTGGGGCAGGAGCAAAGCGGCATCGGCCAGGGCGGCGAGCGGAGAATCGAGGGAGTTGGTCACGGTCAACACGCGACCACCGGCGGCGCGGTAGGCTTCGGCGGCGCGCACCGTTTCGCTGGTAGCACCGGAGCGGCTGACGGTGATGAGAAGCGGTTTGGGCGAGCGCTCCGGCAAATCACCGAGCCAGTCGGCGCGCTGCAGCAGGAATTCGCCGCCGGGCAGGGCAAAGGTCAGGCGGCCAGTTAACTTGCGGAAGAGCGCGGCAGCGGTCAGTGAGAGATAGTAGGTGGAGCCGCAGCCGAGAAAGATCAACGGCGCGGCGTCCTCACCGAGCGCGGCGCGCCACTGTGGCGCGGCTTCTTTGGCCTCTTGCAGGGCGCTTTGCCAGATGGAGGGTTGGGAGAAGATTTCATCCAGCGTGTGCATGAGATAACCTCGCTTATTCGGGAGTGGCTTCCAGGAGGAGATGGTGGGTGAAACGGACGCGCAGGGAGGCGGCGGGACCTTGAACCGCGCCGAAGTCCGAGCCATGTTCGTAATCGCGCAGATGGTAACGACGCGCTTCCAGGCCGCGCAGGCGCAGCTCCCCATCAAAGGTCTCGGCGAAGAAGGCGTAGTAGAGGCGTCCGTCCTTGCGAATGGCGTGGGCTTCGGGAAAATCAAAAGCCAGGTCATACAGGTCCAGGTATTCCCCTTCAGCCAGGCGGTAACGCTGATAGAGGTCGAACCAGAAGCGCCAGAGTTCAAATTTCTGAGCGCTGAGTTGCCAGTTTTCCTTCAGGCGCGCCTGACGTTTGGGCGAGACCTGCCAGGTGAATTTCGTCCCCGGCACACCGCCGGTGGCGATGCCCGAAGCGAAGTCCACGCCGCCATCGGAGAGTTCGACATGGTCGGCAAACACGGCGGCGCGCGGGCCAGTGAGCGCCTTGTAGAACTTGATGCGCTGCCGCACCTGGGCGCTGGAGGTCGGGTCGGCAGTGACGGTCTGGTCAGTGGCGGGCAGCAGGTGGAAGGTGATGGGCGTGCCGCAGGGGCAGATTTGCACGACCCCCTCCTGCGGGCGCAGCTGACGGGTCAGTTCCAGGATGCGGCGGTAGAGTTCGCCAAAGGCGCGGATGGAGTCTTCGGGGGCAGCGTGGCGATGGGCAGGGTGATAACAGGCCGGCATGGTGTAGATGTTGTCCATTTTGAAGCCATCAAAGCCCCAATCTTCGATGAAGCGCCGGGTGAGCGCCAGCGTATATTCCTGCACTTCGGGCAGCGCCGGGCAGAGCATCGCCAGGTGACGGTTGTTGCGCGCCACCCGTCCCTGTTCATCCAGTACCACCCAATCGGGATGTTCGCGCAGGATTTGGGAGAGGCCATAGGTGTGACTTTCCCAGGCGCCGTGGCCATCTTCGGCGCAGAGCGGATACCACCAGAGTTGGGAGAGACCGCCGGCGGCGTGGATGGCCTCATTCATGCGGCGCAGGTCGTCGGCGCCGTTGGGAAAGGTCTCACGGCGCGGATTCCAGTCACCGTAAGCGTCAAACCAGCGGTCATCCAGGGTGAACCAGCGCAGACCCATCGGGCGGGCGGCTGGCAGCACGCCGAGTACATCCTCAGCGGTGACATCGAATTCGTAGCCCCAGGAGCACCAGGCAGCCTCATAACTGGCCGGGAGCGGAGGTGCAGGAGTCAGGCTGCGGGAAGCCATCTGCTGGCGGTAGCGCTCCAGCGGGGCGAAGAAATCGCGGCCTTCATGCCAGGAAAGGGCAAACAGCGGCGAGGTCCAGCCCTGCCCCGGCGCCAGCCGGAAAGGGCGGCGCAGTTCAAAGGCCATGCGCACGCCCGTTTCGTCGCGCTCCACTGGCAGGTACCACTCGATAGGCGTCGTTTCCAGGTGCATCAGCGCCAGGCCACGCTGACGATTCCAGAGATAGACCAGCGGCACGCCCCCGCCCTCGGCATCCTGCAGGTGGCCGAGGTAATTTTCACGACTAAAGCCTTTTTCCAGCGGGAAGGCGAAATTCTGACCCCAATGTACCGCTGCGCCCTGCAGGCTCCAGAGATAGCCTTGCTGACCCCAGAGGACTTCGGGCAGGGAGATTTCCAGGCGCAGGTGGGTGATTTCCAGCGCATGGTCGCGGGCGAGTAGCTCGAAGCGCAGCGTCCAGAAACCAGGTTCTGGCGCGCTCAGTTGCCATTGCACTGGCAGCGAAAGCGGTTCAAGTGATTCACCACCCCACGCTGCCAGGCGCAGGTACGCCAGGGTGAGGCCTTGTTCCTGGAGGAGCGCCTCGGTAGGAGAATGAAAGTGAAGTTCCATCGTTGTTCTCCGCAGGTACTGCGAGATTAATCTCGCGCCACTTTTGCCCAAAAATTTAAATGCTGCCGTCGGACAGGCCCAGAATGCGCGCCGCGTTTTGGTAATAGACCTTCTTCAGTACCTCGTCAGGCAGGAAGATGCCATAAGCATACCAGCGTCCCTGCAGCGGCACTTCGCTCACGTTGTAGTTGAAGTATTCATCGTCAGTCTCGAGGAAGCGGTAGTAGAGACGATAGGCGTCCAGGTCAGGGCCAAAGTCGGAGCCGAAGAGGATGCGGTCCTGGTATCGAAGGAAGAAGCGGCGGGCGGTGTAGGGCTGACGCCCCAGTTCGCCCAAGCGGGCGGCAATGTCCACGTAATAGTTCGGGCAATCGTCGAGCATTTTGCCCACCCAGCCCAGGTTCTCGCCGTAACAGCCCACATGCGCGCCGATGAAGGTGGTGTGTGGATGGCGTTTTACCAAACGGTGGAAGGCCTCCATGATGGATAGGAAAGGCGGGAAGGGCGGGCTGGTGAAGGCCCAATCGGGGTGCTGACCGAGTTCCTCCCAGCGCTCGTTGGTCTCATCAATCGGGTCAAAGAAGGCGGCAGGGTCGGCAACATGGATGACAACCGGCAGACCGAGTTCACCGGCGGTTTCCCACAGGATGTCCAAACGCGGGTCATCTACAGCGACCAGAGCGCCTTTTTCATCGCGGACGTGCAGCCCAAACGGTTTCCAGATTTTCAGGCCACCGGCGCCGCGCTCTTTCTGGACCCTGAGCCTGGCTGCTGCCCATTCGGGGAAGGCGTTACCCAGTGCGGGCCATTTCGACCAGTCCACCCCGCCGAAGATGGTGAAGCGCTGGGGGGCACGCGCTTTGAAGTAATCCAGATGGTGATAGAGAATGTCCTCGCCCCAACCGCCATCCAGGTCCACGTAGTGGACGATGCCGGCTTCATCGAGGCGGTCGAGCAGCTCAGGGAGGGTTTTTTTGTCCCATCCGCCGCCGAAAGGTTCAGCCAGGTGGTTGTGGGCATCTATGGCCGGGAAGCGCGGTTTTTCGACCAGAGTGGTCTTGGTGACGAGTTTAGGTTGGGGGCGGAAGTTTTGGAGGAGCATTTGAACATCGAATGACACGAATTTCACGAAAAATTTGATAACAGCGCGCCTGTTGTCGTTTTTCAAGCGGTGACCACGCGCAGGCCGCGCTCGCGCAGGGCGTCGAGGAAGTCGGGCGAGGCGGCAGAATCGGTGACCAGGGTGTGGATGCTTTCGAGAGGGGCGAGAAAGGCTGGGGCAACGCGACCCAGTTTGGTGTGATCGGCGAGTAAAATGACTTCGCGACCAACACGCAGGATGGCGCGGTCGGTCATCGTTTCGGGGAGGTAGTCGTTGGTCAAGCCGTGCTCCAAACTAATGGCACGAATGCCGAGCAAGACCTTATCGGCGCGCACCTCGGTCAGCGCCTGTTCGGCGATGTGCCCAATGAAGGAGAGTTCGCTCTCGCGTAGTTGTCCACCCAAACAAATGAGTGTGATGTTTGGCAAGCCAGCCAGCGTATTGATGACCGGCAGGGAGTTGGTGATGACGGTCAGATTGTTTTTTATGCGCAGGGCGCGAGCAGCATCCAGAACAGTGCTGCCGGAGCCGAGGAAGACCGTCTCGCCGTCCTGAACGAGCGCCGCAGCAGCCAGTCCAATGCGAATCTTCTCGGCGGCCTGTTCGCGCTCGCGCTGCAGGATGGGGGCCTCGGGCGGCGCCTGGCGCAGGGCGATGGCTCCACCATGGACGCGCTGCAGTTTGCCTTGTTCGGCCAGCACCTCCAGATCGCGGCGGGCGGTCGACTCGCTGACATCGAAGGTCTCACAGATCTTGGCAACACTGATGCGCTGGTCGCGGGCCAGGAGTTGCAAAATCTGGTTCTGACGCTCGGGGCTGGAGAGGCTATTATTCATCGAAAGCGCTCGTAATCAATCATAATCAATCGTATTCAACCATATTCTAACCTTTTTTATGGGCGATTTCAAGTGGTAAACTCACGGTTCTCGGTCATTTTCAGAGCAGTTTTAAGAAATTCAGTAAATCACGAATTCGGTGTCATTGCGAGGCGGCGCATTTCCGCCGAAGCAATCTCCTGGCGAAGTTGGTCAGAGATGGCATGAAAACAGGAGATTGCTTCCCCCACGCTTCGCTCGGGGCAGGC